>NZ_DATCTO010000034.1 GCF_036567905.1 Candidatus Binatus sp. | reverse complement strand
GCGACCGCTGCGGCGGCGCGCGGTGTTAAGCCGTTGCGGCGGCGGCGGCATGGAGGAAGAATCACCTGCGCGGTGGGCGGCAGGGGCTGCAGCCCCTGCACCCGCAGTGAGAAGACGCGAAAATCTGCGCAGCGCATCTTTTCGCGACTACGCACTGGCGGCACAGTATTAAGATAACCGCGTGGGGTCATGGTCAGGCTTCTCCTTTCTCAACATTGGGTGCAGGGGTCACCGCTGCCGCAACGGCCTCGTAATCGGCGCTGGCCGCCACGAACTCCGCGATTCCGAGGTACGGCGCGGCGCGACTCGGCGCGATCGAGCGCGCGCCGACGGGGCCGAGCCGCAAGCCGACTTCGTTGTACGACAGGCACGCGAGCGCCGAGCATATCGGGCAGCCGTCGAGCTGCGGCATCTTTTCGGTGAACAAAATCGTGTCGAAGGCGCTGTCGAACCCCTGCTCGAGGATTTTGCCGTAGCCGTAATCCTCGGCGCTGTAGAGGCAGGCCGCCGCGACAATCCCCCATCGCTGATCGTCGGCCAGCGTCTTGTTCGACCAGATTTCCCAGTAGTCAGTTCCGAGGATCGAGTCGTGGAACGGGCGGGTCACTACGCGCGGCATCAGCGCCTCGATCACGATGCCGTCGGTCGGATTCGATTTCGACGGCGGCATTTCGCACACGGCGATTGCGACGTGGGAGAAGCGGCCGCCCGTCGCGCGGATTATTTCCAGCGACAGGCGGCCGGTGCCGCGCATCAAAATCAAATCTCCAGGCTTCATCGGTTGCGACCGCGGCGGCATGGAGGAAGAATCACCTGCGCGGCAGGGCTGAGCCCTGCACTCGGTATTAAGGCCGCCCGCCGTTGGCGGGCGCGGCCCGTGCCAACGGCTTGGTACTGCGCTGCCGTCGCCACGGCCAGGGGCTGCGGCCCCTGCACCCGCATCGTCAATCGAAAAGTGCGCCGAAGCGCCCTTTTCTCTCGGGGCTGAGAGCGAAAGCTGCGCTGCGCAGATTTCGCGATTATCACTGCGCCCCCCGTCGCCACGGGGCGCCCCGCGCGTAGCGGTGGGCAGGGCTGAGCCCTGCACCCAGTGTTAAGGCCGTTTTCGTTGCTCCGTGTCGCGCGCGGCCGTTGCGACCGCGGCGCAGTTAATTCACGGTTCGTATTCATTGCTCCCTTTCAATCGCCGCCCGTGCCAACGGGTTAGCTCTTGGCCACGGATGCGCCGGTCGGCGCGGTCACGGGTGCAGGCGCGACTCCGGACGGGCAGTTCGCCAGCGCTGGAATAATCGGGTTGCCGGAAGTGTCCTTGGGGACGGATAGCTGATTGGCCGCGTTGGTCCACTGATTCGCATAGCACCAGGCCTTCTGTCCCTGTTGGCTGGCAGCGGCCATCGTCGATGTCAGGGTCACCGGCAAATTCGAGAGCGAGAGCGAACCGTCACAGAACTGCACCAGCCAGCCGTAATTGGTCTGCGCCTGTCCGTTGCAGAAGTTGGTGATTTCCACGGTAAGAGCCGTCGCGGATGGGACGATGCTCTTGTTGCCAGCCTGGCTCTGCACGGTTGGTGCAGTCAGGCCACCGCCCTGTTGCGCGGCCATCGGCAACCCAAAAAGACTGCATCCGGCGAGTGCGAACAGGCTGAGGCACAGGAATAGTCCGAGCAGTTTTTCAATCTTCGAACTCATATAGGTCTCTCCTTTTTCGGCGGCTTCATTGCCGCGTTGTTTCAGTATTAAGAGCGCCGAGGCTGCTTCCTCATGGAGCTACCACCACGTGTTGAGCCACCTCGCCGGCGATCGAGCCGCCGAGCGTGCTCGCGATTCCGGTCGTCGTCGAGAGCTGATCGGAAACGGACAAGCCGCTATCAGAGCCCGGAACCGGATACCTCGCGTCGGTGACAGCCACGGCGCCGGTCCAGAAATGCTGCTGCACGAAATGGGTGCAGAAGTTGACGCCCATCGCGTCGCCCCAGCATTTCGATGTGACTCCGCTGCCGCATCCGGTGGCGCAAACCGCGATGGACAATGCCAGAGCTACCGAGGTGAGGAATCGCGTCACTGAGAAACCGCGCGGGAGTATGCGTCGCGGCAGTAGTCGCGATCGTCGTGAAGAATCTGGAATCGCTTCCGGCGAATCAGGTCCTGGTCGAGCGTAAAACACGCCGCCAATCCCGAGTCCGGCGGACATGGCGCCTGATGCGCGTCGGGCAACTGGGGCGGCGCGTCCAGCGGCGCCAGGCTTGCCAGCCTGTTGGCAGTATTAAGAGCGGCGGTGCACGGTGCGGACTGCGTCTGTTGTGGCGACAATGCGGGCATCGCAGGCGCGTCGAGGTGGATCGTCGGCGCGCATCCCGCGAGCAGGAATGTGGATATCAACGCCAATGCAACGCCTACGCGGCGGGCGGTCGCGGCGGCGACGGCGCGGTGATAAGCGCAAAATCCGCGCAGCGCGGCTTTTGCTCTCATGCGCGAAAAGAGAATGATCCCCCTCGCGCGAGAGCGAGAGATGCGCCTCGCATATCTCGCGATTCTCACTGCGCCCCCCGTCGCCACGGGGCGCCCCGCGAGCAGCGGTTTAATTGCCGTGGTCCGCATCGACTTTCTTACCGCTGGTGCGCACATCGTTTTTCGCCTGCTCGACGTCGGCCTCGGACTGATCGCTGATCCCCAGCGGGGTGTCGCCGACGACCCGGCCGTAAACCGCCAGCGCGCCGGTTCCGATCGCCAGCATCGCGTCCGCCGAGACGTGGCCGGTGGTGAAAATTATCGACAGCCCGGTCAGGATGGCGCCGAGTCCGCCCCAGAAACCTTTGCTTTTCCAAAATGCTTTTTTCACTTTTTCACCATCTACGCGGCCTCTGTGCGCCTCTTAATGCTGTTAAGTGCATCAGCGGTATGCACGCGTGAGCCATCCTTTGATGAACTTGTTTTGGTTCTTGCCCTGGTTGGCAGCGACAAGCCGGTAATGCGCCGCCAGCTCCGAACGCAACGCCGCGATCAGAGCGGCCGGATCAGCGCGCGCGGTCTGGGCCGCGGTGTCGGCGCCAATCACGCCGTCTTCGGTCACGGGCAGGCCGCACGCGCGCAGCGCCCGCTGAAGGCATCGGATCGCGTCGCCGGCGCCCATGTTGACGGCGAGATCGAAGGTCTTGGCCGCGGCCGCGGCGGGCAAGCGGGCAAATCCGAATCGCAACCACCATTCACGCCAGTAGATTTCCACCGCCGCGTCGCGGGTGAGGTCCGCGACCGCGAGTCCGGGATGCGAACGGGCTGAAATTCCGAAGTTGGTGGCGCCGCCGGGGTCGGCCGGATTGGACGAATAGCCACCCTCGTTGGCGAGCACGCATTCGACGGCGGTCAAAAATTCAGGGCTGTAGGCGTCAGAACCGCTGCTTGATGGGTCCACGTTTCAATCGCTCGGCGATCGGCGCGGACGTTGACGCGGCCGGCGCGGCGGCCGGGGTTTCGGGAGCGCGATAAAGGGCGAGCACCTTGTACACGTATCGCTCAGTGCATCGGAGTTCGTGGGCGATGCGCGAGATGCTGACGTGGTCGGCACGCATCGCGACAATTCGCACGCGCCGGCGCGCCTGATTGCTGGTGACCGGAATCAACAGGCGATCGCCACCAAACACGCGCGCCATCGCCAGCGCCGCGGGCAGCCCAATGGAGCGCGTGACCAGGTCGCCGGGTGCGGGAGCTACCGGGATGTACAAGCGGCGGCCGCCGAAATCCGCGATCAGCTTGTCGGCGGCGTCGTCACCGATTGAATGACCGATCTGATCGAAGAGCGAGGTCCGCGCGGCGGCCGGGAAAGGATTGAAACGCGGCGCCATCGACAGGGCACGGTCGAGCGCGGGCATCCGGCTGGGGACGGCGTTCATAAGCCGTACGCGACGCGAAGATTGGAGGGAATCGAGCCGATATTGCGATCGCGGTCGTAAACCAGACGCCAACTAATCTCGCGGTTATCGTGGACGCAGCTTTGGCACAGGCCGTGGTTGCGAATTACGTCGGCGTGGGTGGTGGTCGCGTGACACCACAGACAAGCAACGAGGCGATTAGAAACGGTGAGGCGAACGGGAGCGGCCGCGGGTTCCATAAATCCTCCGCGCGAGTTGGGGGAATATCGGACAGCGTAGCGATGAAGGGAGCGAAGAAAACTGAGCGGGCGGGCTGGTCGAACTGAAAAGAAAAGTCGTCGCCGCAGCGGGCGCTGAGTCTCGAACTAGGCTAAAAGTGTGTAGGCGGTAAGATCGATCAGTGGCGAGCGGTGTGGGGTAAGCTGACGAAGAGATGGCACGGCGACCGGGGGAGATTGAACGCGCTTTTGGGGGCGGGGGTTTGGGCTTTAATAGAGAGTGGTTTGCTTGTGGCAAGATCATGCGTTTTATAAATCTTATTTCACACTAGGAGATTTATGTCAACCACAGTAGTTGACGCAGAATTCCGCGCCCGGCTGACGCAGGTGATCCATTCATTCGGCTCGGTGGTCGCGGCGGCGACCGCGGTCGGGGTATCGGACAACGCAATCTACAAATGGTTAAAGGGCACGGGAAACCCGAGCGCCGCGAACCTGATGGCGCTGGCGCGAGCGGGGCGGGTGTCGGTGGAATGGCTGGCGACGGGCGCGGAGGCGGCGCAGAGTGCGCAGGCGATCACGCGGGCAGTTGAACACGGCGACTTCATCTTCATGCCGCGCAACCGGATTCGATTTTCGAGCGGGCGCGACGGGATACTTCGCAGCGACCAGGTGGTGGACTCGATCGCGTTCCGCGCGGGCTGGGTCAAGCAGCGGCTGAACACGGAGTCGCGCGACTTAATTTTGATCGAGGTAGTGGGCGATTCGATGGCGCCGACGGTCGAGGATTCGGACCTGATACTCGCCAATCTGGCGGAGCCGCGCTTCAGACAGGACGGGATCTATCTGTTGCGCCATGACGGCGGGCTTACGGTGAAGCGAATCCAGCGGCGTCCGGACGGAAAGTTGCTGGTGCGCAGCGACAATCCGAAGTACGAAGCGATGGTAGTGTCCACGGTGAAAATCATCGGCCGAGTGATTTGGATAGGCGGCTGCGTGTGATCGGCGCGGCCCGATTGGAGGTGCGGGGATCTTGGCGAAATATGCCGGCTTGAAAATCACTGCGCGGCGGTGCGTCATCTGAATATACGGGCGCAATCAGATCGCGCGTGACTGCCGCGCCTGGCCTGCATTATTGACCTCGAAGCGAAAGCAGCCGACCAGGGCCACGCTGAAGGCTATGTCGAGATGACGAAGCATCCTGCATAATCGATTCCCATGAAGAAGGTGCTGATGGTTTGTACCGGTAATCTGGATCGCAGCCCGACGGCCGCGATGGTGCTGGCGGAAATGTGCGCTCCGATGTGGGTTACATCGGCAGGTACGGAACCGTGGGCGCGCAATCCGGTCAGTCTGGAGCTGGTCGAGGAGGCCGACGTGATTTGCGTCATGGAAGAGGCGCATCGCCGGCATATCCGCGACCGGTTCGGCGAAGCGCACGCGGGGAAAGTGTTGGTGCTCGACGTTCCCGACAACTACGTCTGCTGGGAAGACAAACTCATTGAACTGCTCAAACAAAAGCTGCGCACCGCACTGGGACTGACCGGTTCGCGACGATAGCGGGCGTCGAGGCGCTCGCCACCGCGACCATGATCGGTCTGCTCAGCGCCGCAATTTTCGTGTTGGGGGCGACGGGCGTGGCGGCGGCCGACGGCTTTGGAAGGACGATCTGAACCTGCTATCTGCCGACCGCGTGACGAACCGTGTTGAGTATATAGATGAAGTCGCGCGGCGATTTCACGTCGCCGAGAAGCGACACGCGCGACAGCATTTCCATCTCGTCGCCCGAGATGCTGTGGATGCGCCTGATTTGATCGTCCTTGCGGAAATCTTCCCACGCCGACTTCGCGTCGGTCTCGGGCTCAGGGCTGAGGATCGCCTGCGCGCGCGGATTGGCCAGAAAAAATAGTTCCCGCCGATCGAGCCCGAGCACTTCGGCAAGTCGGGTTACGATCTTGTCCGACGGGTGGCGTTTGCCCGATTCGAGGTGTCCGATGTACGGCGTGGAAGTCTTGATCCGGCGCGCGACCTCTTCCTGGGTCAGGTCGAGCTGCCGGCGGCGCTCACGAAGCACGTGACCGAAACTGCGTTCCTTGAAGCGTGTCATTGATGGTGTCCCCTTGAGAAGTTCTGCGCGGCGCGGGATCAACCGCCTTGCCAATCAATTGGGTGAGATTAGACGCTGCCAGTTTGTAGCATCGAAACGCCATTGAGGCAAATTCGGCGCGGGTGCCTGCCCTGCTTCGGCTTCCTGAAGATCGCCGCCCCGGACCAGGGTGGACCATAAATCCTTTGGATCGCTGAAAATCAGCTCGGACTTGGCCGGGACCACGTACCACGCGCCCCGCATAACCTCGCTGAGGAGCTGATCGCGCAACCACTGAGCCTTGCCTAAAATGACGCGGAGATCGGCGAATTGCGGGTCCTTCAGGATCCCGGCGATGGCGTCGTGGCCGGTGGCGACGTAAGTGTCGTCGAAAATTCGCGTCGCGGAAGCGGGCGCCGACGACGCGCGAAAGATCACTGACGGCTCGTCAGGTTCCACCGGCCCGCCCAGGTACATCGTTTCCTGCGTGAGCTTGAGCTGGCGCGCTTGCGGGAACATATCCCGAACCCGCACTTTGGCCGGACTGTTGATTATGACGCCGGCGAGCAGCGGCGGCTCGGTGGACGGGATCATCAAGATGACGGCGTGCTGAAACAGCGGATCCTGAAGATCGGGGGTGGCAACCAGAAACGAAGGCGTGGTCAGGTCCGTGCTTTGCGCCTTTTGCGCCGTCGCCAAGGTCGCAATCGCCGCCGTGAATACGACCAGGAGGCCCGCTACCGCCCGTCCACGGAGCTTGCTGGTGAATCCCCGCATACAGCAACTACATAGCCGCAACTCGAATCGATGTTCAACGCCCGATGGTGGAGCGGGGATTACGGCGCTTCGCAAGCGCTTCGCTCCAGCGCGTATGGATGGGCAGATTCCAAGCGTTTCCGAGCGCCAACTTCGAGCGTACAATCCAGCGACATGTGGCTACTCGATCGCAGCGACAGACGCACACCAGATCACACTACCAGCGATTTGCTCTGCCGCATCCAGCGACTTGAGCGCGAGCACGCGGAAGTCCGCGCCAGAGTCGAGAGCGAGCGCCAGCTTCGAATTCTCGCGGCGCAGATCGTCGGAGCGGCGCAGGTCGCGCCGGTCATCGGTGGCGCGGTCGAGAAATTTGCTCAAGCGATGAGAGCGCCACTCCCGCGCGGTCGCGCTGGCGGACTCGCTCGCGCCCGGAGCGCGTGGCGGTATTTCGACGGCACCTTCATGCCGGAGTCAGAAAAGTCCGAGGCGAACCTCGCCGACTACGAACGCTTTGCAGCCGGTGGTCGCGCGCGAGCCGCGCGGGCAGCCCGCGACACTGACGGAACGTTTCTGGGCGGAACGAAACCGTAAGAGGAAGTTTGGAAATGGCGATGAAATCTGCTGCTGAATTGCAAACTATGATCGAGGAGGAGACCAAGAAGATCGCCCGTCTGACCGCCGAAAATGAAGGCTTAGAAGATGAACTGGAGGCTGCCGAAGCGAACCTCGAACAGCTGATCGCGACCGTCTCCTCGGACAAACCACTGATCACAAATATCCGTCGAGCCTTTCAACAACGTCTTGAGAGGTTCGAGGCGCTCGCGGCCGACAAGACAAAGACGCACATGGATCTGGCAGAGGCAGCCGAGACCGAAAAGAAAGCTGAGTTGACACCGGAGCACCTATCAAAACTAGCATCTGAGCTGGACGACGACCCGTCACTCGTTAGAAAGTTAATTCCTCTCTTTGAGTGTAGGGTCGAGGTGCTCAAGGCTCAGGTTGGCTCGATCGCGCGTGGAACAAGAACGGCCCACGTCGCCACACACAAGTTAGTTGCCAGATCGCGCTATTCGTCTAAGAGCATTCCTGCCAACAAGATCGGCTTGACAAAGGTACTAGAAGGTTGCCGTCGCCATCGGCTACAGCTCGAATCCGAGCGCGCACTTTTCGCGGTCGCTATTCACCGTATCAGCGCTCTTCTTCTCAGGCGATCAGAGCAATGAGCGGGGAAGCGCGCCCTCACGCGCGATTCTTCCCTGAAACACGATGAATCCACACGACCTGTTTTTGGTGGCGCTCCTGATCGTTCTTCTAGTTGCATTGGGTATTGGCTCTGGAATCATGAATAACCTCGCTACGCTTACGTCAGCGCTCGATGAGCTTCGTCAACTACTTGATTCGAAGCTTCGCCCTGGAGTTGACAAAGACGACATCGACCCCGTCACCCGCCTGGCTGCCATACTGCTCGAAGAGAAGAGGGAAGCGCACAAGTGCCCCGAATGTGGTGCCCTGCCAGTTTTTGAGACCAGTTCAGAATCGGCGCGAAAAGACAAGGGGTCCGCTTTATTTTTCCGCTATATTTTCTCAGGCGGTTTGAAGGGCGGTTATTGGAAGTACCCGTACCATCTCGAAGACTGTAGCCTACGTGAACCGGAAAGTGCGGCTATAAGGACTTCCTCCTCGACAGGGGAAGAAGAGTAAAGGAAGGCGCACTCGCTTCGCTCGCGCGCGACTATTCCCTTGCCAATCGCCGATCTGCGCGAGGCGCTTGCCGCGAGCGCGTCCTGATTTTGGACGCAACTACCGCAAGCGGGCAGGCCTTCGGCTAAAGAGACTCTCGATCCACGGCCCGGCGAAATCATCGCCATCGAGTTCTGCTGCGAGTCGTGAGAGCGTGTCCGCGCTAGGAGCGTGAACTAGAAGCACGTCGCTCGCGCCCGCGGTTCATTTGATTTGCTTTGTTCAACGTTGCGCCAGGCGGCGGGGGCCGCCAGAACTTGCTTAAGTTGGGTAGCGCACACGAATGTGCTGTAGGGCACTTTCTTTCGGCGAATGCAGGTGGAATTCTCGTACCCTTTAGGCGAGACTGGCGGAGGTTCCAAAATCGTCCGTCGCCGCAAGCGCATCGGATGTGGGAACAATCAAATTGAAGCGGCGGCGAATTTTGAGCGCGCGGGAGTTTCAACGTTTCAGCAATCGCAACTACAAGGGAGTGTACATCATGATCCTGCTCAAGCATCCGGCCGCATGCGCGGCCAGCGCGGCGGCAGCTCTGCTCGGCGCTATCGTTCTCGCCGGCCCTTTGTTTGCGGCCTCAGGTGATTTCTCCCAGGCGGCTGCGACCAAGTCGCCCGCGGCCGGCGAGGTGGTAGCGCAGGCTGCGCCGCCCGAGATGATGGCGGCGCCAGCGCCGGAAGCGCACGGAATTGCATCGGTCGAGGCGCGGATCACGGAGCTGCACAAAAAGCTCCACATCACGGACGCGCAGAAGACTCAATGGGACGACCTCGCCCAAGTGATGCGCGATAACGCGCAGGCGATGGTGGAGCTGCAAAAGCAACGGGCGGCAAACGCGAAGTCGCTGAACGCAGTCGAAGTCGTCAAATCCTATGGGTCCGTGATCGAAGCGCATGACGCTGGAATGAAGAAATTCATTCCGGCCTTCGAGGCTCTGTACAACAGCATGTCGGACGCGCAGAAAAAGGTCGCCGACTCGCTGTTCCGGAGCCGCGCGCGGACTGCGGCGAAAAAAGAGGCCAAAGAGAGCAAATGAACCGGGAGTCGCTCCCGCGATGGAGAGTCACCATGCAAATATCGCCCAAGCCGAAAAAGGCATCGCGCTCTAAGATAGGCAGGATCGCGACGGCGGTCGCGTTTGCCCTGGTGATCGGCAGTGTCTCGGTCGGGCCGGCTCGCGCCGACGACCATCACGGCGGCGATCGCGGCCGCGGCGGCGATCAGCATAATGATCACGGCGATCGCGGCCGCGGACCCAACATCTATTATGCGCCTCAGCCGGACTATTATTACGCGCCTCAGCCGGACTACTACTATGCGCCTGAGCCCTACGAATATTATCCGCCGCAGCCGGACTACTACCCGCCGCCGCCGCCCGAGGGCGTCAACCTCTTTTTTGGATTTTGACCGCGGGACCGGATCAACAGCGAAGAGCTAGAATCGCTGTCGATCCGACGGGTTGAATTGGCTTTCGCTGGTTCGACTTCGGCCGACGGCGCCGCAATTGGCGGCTGCGACGTAAGCTAATGGTCAGATGTGAAGGCCGCCGTTGATTAGCCAGACGACCAACATGATCATGAGCACCAGCATCAACAGGCCGCCCGGATCCCTGGCGCCGTGATGATAGGTTCGGTAACCACCGCCGCCGGCGAATAGAATCAGTACGATGATGAGAATCAATAACATCGTGCTTTAACCCCGCTGACGGCCGGCTAATGCCAGGTCAGCTGATTTTTTACCCCGGTGACGCCTTGTGCGGCGGCCGCAATGTCACCGGCATGTTGCGCGGCCTGGGCCGACTTGACCACGCCGCTCAACAAGATCTTGCCATGGTCGCAATCGACGGCAACCGGATAGTTGTCGGTAACACCGTCGCGGGCAAGTGCGCTCTTGACCTCGGTGATCAGCAGATCGTCGTGCGCACGTTCAGCCGGGGAGTTGTAATGATGCTCCGCGGTGACGTTTACGCTGTCGTTCTGCCGCGACACGGAGCTCGAGGAGTCGGGGGGACCCGGTTGGGCGCGGGCACTGAAGGCCAGCAGTCCGCCGCCAATCAATGACGCGATCGCGAATGTGGCCACCGCTGTTCTTTTTCGATTGCGATAGTTTCGCATCGCAGTATTCTCCCCCAGCTGCGATCAGTTGCTGGGAGTCACGGTGGTGGATTCGCTGTGATGGGAACTCGAGCTATTCACGGTGCCGGCATTGCCCGAGTCACTTGAATTGCTTGAGCGATCGATCGACGTGTTGCTGGTCGTAGTAGGAGGAACCACCGGTGCAGGCGCGGGCTGCACGACGACTTGAGCCGGCGCGGCGGGGACATAACTGGTGGTGTCAACTTCCTTGGTGCTGGTGCCGCATCCGGCAACGCAGGCGAAGGCCGCAGTAGCCACGACGCTGATGGCAAATCGTTGCACTGAATTCATTTTAGTTTCTCCCTTGGACTTTGGCTGTGAGTTGGCGATCGGACTTTTCCGACCCACCAATTGTTACTTTGAACACAAGGCTCGTTGCCGAACGCTGTCAATTCGAGACTGGCGCTAATCGCCGCTGGTCTGTGTGGTCGTGGTCTTCTGCGTGGTTACGGCGGGACTCGGGACGTTGCTCTGGGTGGTAGTGGAGGTCCGCGTGACCTCTGCGGGAGGCGGGCCGGTATCTACCGGCACGAACACGGCGCATCCGCCGGCCCACACGCTGCCAACTAGAATCATAGTTGAGATACATACTGCTTTAGTCAGTTTTCGATTAGTCACAAGCTCACGGTAGCATGACCAGTAAAATAAAGTATGCTTTGATCGTTGATTAAGGTCACTCATATAACCAAAGGGCCGTATATCCCCGTTAGTCCGCTCTAATCGCCTCGCGCAGTCGGCGATTCGAGCGACCAGTCGCGCGTGTCCTGATCGTTCGAAATGCCGAGCGGATGGCGTCTGAGGAAGTTCAACATCCGCTCGTTCCACCGAGCCGGCCAGCGCATGTGACGAACCAGGCCGCGGAAACTTGCGACGGTCGAGATCTCGCCATCGGCCATCTCATCGGTGCCGCATGAGTCGTCGCACGAAGGTACCCGGATTCCCGACGAATCGACGATAACGTCCTCGATGCTGCCGCCGAGCGCGCGCACACGGTGTGCAAACCTGCTGCCGTTCGGACAAATTCCGCCGATGTCGCAATCGTTGTGCACGTGCATCAGCGGTACCCGCGGATTGAACACTCGCGCCTGGCCGTCGCCCACCGGAGCGACCGCTACTGGAGTCTGGGTGCACACGTCGAACAGCGCGGCGAACGGGTCGGGCGCGGAATAGACGGCCGCGGCTGCGACCCACGGCCGATTCAATGCGTATAGCAGCGCCATCGCGGCGCCGTTGGACCAGCCCATCATATAGATCCGCTGACGATCGACTTTTCCTGTGGCGGTCATTTCATCGACGAAATGATCAATCGAAGCTGCGTCCGCGTTTTCGTCGTAAGTCGCATCACCTACGGCGACCGCTCCAGTGAGACTCAGCTGCCGGTACCAGTTGTCCCAGCCGAGCGCGTTCGAATCGTATCCAGGATAGAGATGCGTCGTGTAGCGGCCTTGTGGCGCAAGCAGAATGAAACCGGGAGCCCCTTGCTTGAGAACTCCTTTGTCAATCAGCCCAACCAGGCCGGTGAGAATTACCGAGTAGGCGCTCGTTTCGGATGGATGAAGGAATACCAACATCGGCAGCGGTTCTCGCTCGGCGGCGCCCGCAGGCTCGTAGAGACAGGCGTAGCGCGCGTCGCCGTTTCGGTCGGTCCACGGGCCCAACAGCTTACCGCCGAGGCATACCGAGTTGCGCGCGGCCACAAAGCTGGCGTACCAGCCTCGGTCCACCTGTGCTGGGGGGTCGCCGAACGGACTGCATCTGGCGCCGGCGAATGCGTTGAGGCTCGCCAACCACGCCGCGATCAAGGCGATGCCGGCGGCGAGACGATGGCGAAGGCAGTCCTGACGTGTGTCGCAAGCCATGGAATCATTTGCTCTCTAGATCGGATGACTGCTTCTTCCATGCGCGCGATTCTAAAATCGAGACAAGCCCCCGCAAACCCAAATATTTCGGGTGGCGTCGGGCCGCAGCCGCGTTGGGTTAGTCCCGCAGGCGCAGATCGTCCTGGACCGCGCGCACGCCCGGAACCGAACGCGCTAGCACTGCGGCCTCCAGGTTCCGCGCGCCGGTGGGGACGGTCCCAGTCAGCCGCGCGACGCCGTTCCTCACCTCGAGGCCGACGTATTTGAACTGATGCTCGTCGAGAGCCTTCCTGACCGTGCGCTGCAGCTCGCCGTCGCTCGCGTTCACGGCTTGCTGCTTCGCGCTCGGCACCACCTGCAGTTCATTCACCACGCGCTTTACTCCGCTCACCTTGAGGGCATCGGCCTGCGCGGCGCTTTTCGCGTCCTGTGAGTTTACAATCCCGAACAGCGTCACCACCCCGTTCCACGAGTCCAGATCGATTTCGAATCCCGGAACGTTGCTATCGGCCAGTAAGCTCATCCTCACGGCCGACGTGACCCATATGTCGTTGGCGGTGTCCCAAGCTCCGTATCCCGCGCTGGACGGCGGCGTGGGCGCGCGCCAGATCTCCGCATCGGCCAGGGTGTCGGGACTCTGGATCTCGCTGGCGACCCGGCCAACACCCGGCACCGTGGCCGTATCCTCGACGGCGCGCAGGTGAGCGCTGAGGGTCTTTGCCGTGCCGCCCAGCAGCACGACGCCATGGTTCACGGATTGCACAGTGATACTGCTGCTCTTGAGTGAGGGATCGGCCTGTAACGCCTGTTCGATCCGCTGCTTGAGGTCGTCATCAGACAGTCGCATCGCCTTCTCATGCTGTGGGGCGACCACCTGCAACAAGTTGCGCACGCCTTCAACGCCCTCGACTTTTCGAGCGATGTTCTCGGCCTTCGCCTTCTCCTCGGCGGAGTGCACCTTGCCATACAGAGTGACTTGGCCCATAACCGTGTCCACCTTAATGGCCGTCCCGCTCACGCCCTCGGTGGTCAACAGGGCCAGCTTGATTTTCGTGGTGATCCAGGCGTCCGGAGTCGCCGCCCCGGCCGGCGCGGCCAGCGCAGCGCCCAGCACCACAACCATGACACCGTACCTAATCCAGATCCACGATAGTCGATGCATGATACTTCTCCCTGAGCGACAATGCTCAACGCATGAACCCGCCATCTACCACGATCCATATTAGGGATCGACTGAGTCTCTCATCAAGCGGAGCAAGGACGGTACGGCATCCGCGGCTGCGAAACGGCTTTTCGCGAAGCTGGGGCGTCCGAATCGCGGATGATATCGGGTCAGCGCTGCATAGGGCCTCGGGAAAGGTATTTGATGAACCCAAAGCGCTGAATTCCTTTGGAGACAGCGGCGGCTTAGGGAGCGAACCGCAAGTCTTCGTTTTTGCTTCGCCATTTGGTTCTCTAAAGAACACGAGTCAATGTCTTCAGCGACGTTTCGTTTCCCAAAAAACCTCAGTTGCGATAAATAATTCCTCGCAGAAGCGAAGCAGTCTTGAAGATCCGAAAGGCAAGGCCGGCACTTCGCTGGCCGCGTGGATCAACCGGGTAATTCTAATGAACATGGATATCGCTTAGCTAATGCAACCGAATCAGCTAGGGGTGAGTCGAACTACCGCCAAAGCTTCTACTCTCGTCGAACTTCTTCGTTGGCGGGCGCTCCAGCAGCCAGAGCAGCGGATCTACACTTACCTGGCCGACGGAGAGATCGAAGGAGCGAATTTGACATTCGCGGCCTTGGACCGGCAGGCACGCACTATTGGTGCGTTGCTCCAAAGCTACCGAGCAAGCGGGGAGCGAGCCCTATTGCTCTATCCCGCGGGTCTTGAGTTCATCCCGGCTTTTTTTGGATGTTTATATGCCGGGGTTGTTGCCGTCCCGACGCCCCCGCCGAATATGGCGCAGCCGCAGCGGACTCTCCCGAGGCTTCGCACCATCGCAAACGATGCTCAACCGATGCTGGCGCTGACCACGTCATCGATCCTGGCCAAGATTGAGGGCCTTTTCGCGCAAGCTCCAGAACTGCAGACAATACAGTGGTTGGCCACCGACAAGGTTCCCAGCGGTGCGGCGCAGGACTGGCGAAACCCTGGGGCGACCAGCGATACCCTCGCTTTGCTCCAATACACCTCGGGCTCCACCGCTGTACCGAGGGGCGTAATGGTCAGTCATGGGAATCTTATCGAGAACTCGGCCCACATCAGCCAAGCTTTCGAGATTACGTCGGACACTGTCTCCGTGACATGGCTGCCGGTTTTCCATGATATGGGACTTACCAATGGAATTATCCAGCCACTGTATGGAGGACGTGGGTGCGTTCTCATGCCTCCGCAGTCCTTTCTTCAGCGGCCGGTACGGTGGCTTCAGGCGGTTTCGCGCTATGAAGCCACTGTAAGTGGAGGCCCGAATTTCGCGTACGAAATATGCGCTCGCAAGATTACTCCGGAACAGTGCGACGGTCTGGACCTCAGCAATTGGAAGGTGGCGTACAACGGCGCCGAGCCGGTCCGTGCGGACACCCTGAAACGGTTTGCCGCGGCCTTCGCAGCTTGTGGCTTCCGCCCAAACTTCTTCTATCCCTGTTATGGGCTCGCCGAAGCCACGCTGATCGTATCGGGCGGAGTCGTAGAAGATGCGCCCGTCCTGTGCACGACCCAGGCGACGGCGCTTGAACACAACGGCGTCGTGGAGACCTCCGACCAGCAGTTGAACGTCCGCACGCGGGTTGGATGTGGTCGCGCGATGCCGGACACGAAAATCGTTATCGTTCATCCTGAATCATCGACTGCCTGTGCACCTGATGAGCTGGGCGAAATCTGGGTGTCCGCCCCGAGCGTGGCCCGGGGCTATTGGAACCGGCTTGAGGAAACAGAACTCATCTTCCACGCCTACCTGGCAGATACTGGTGAAGGGCCGTTTCTTCGCACCGGAGACCTGGGATTCTTGAGAGACGGTGAGCTATTTGTCACCGGCCGGCTGAAGGATCTGATCATCATCGGCGGTCGCAACCTTTACCCACACGACATCGAATTGACCGTCGAGCAAAGCCATACGGCAGTGCGGCCGGGTTGTTGTGTGGCGTTTTCGGTCGATGTCGCCGACGAGGAGCGTTTGATCATCGCCGCCGAAATGGAGCGCCACTACCAATCGGAGCGCCACCAGTCTAACGGCGAATCGCACGACAGATCACACGCGAGCCATCCGAACGGGCGGTCTCCGGCGGATCTCGACGCGGTGAGCCGGGCCATTCGCCGCGCAGTGGCAGAAGAGCATGACGTGCGAGTGCATGCGGTCGTACTATTGAGGGCTGGCGACATTCCCAAGACCCCCAGCGGCAAGGTTCAGCGCCGTGTTTGCGAGGCCAGGTTTCGGAACGGGACGCTGGAACAGTGCGCGAAGAGTGAGTGATGGCCGGAAATCAAACTAACGGCGCCATCCGGCATGACGCGGAACGCGATGGGCAGCGCGAGCAAGGCAATCCCACACCCGGCGCGGCGGCGATCCAGGCCTGGCTGGTGTCCAAACTTTCCGAGCTGCTGGAAATCGGAGCGAACGAGATCGACGTCGGGGAACCATTCGCCAGCTACGGACTGGGATCGACGGAGTTGGTCAGTCTCTCCGGCGACCTTGCGCAATGGCTGGGACGAGACCTGCCCGCCGAGTTGGCATATGAGTTTCCGACCATCGAAGCTCTCGCCCGCGGTTTGGCGGACTCGTCGAGCCCGTCGCCGCCGGCCGCCGAAGCGAGCCGGGTTCGGGAGGCCAATGCCGAAGCGATCGCCATCATCGGGATAGGCTGCCGCTTTCCTGGCGCAGCGGACGCGCGAGCTTTCTGGAATCTGCTTCGCAACGCAGTCGATGCGATCCGGGAAGTTCCCGCGGATCGCTTCGACCTGCACGATTTTTACGATCCTGATCCCGCGGTCCCGGGCAAAATTATCACGCGCTGGGGTGGTTTTCTCGAGCACGTCGATCAGTTCGATGCGCGCTTCTTTGGTATCTCGCCGCGAGAAGCCGCGCGCATGGATCCCCAGCAACGCCTGCTACTCGAGTTGACATGGGAAGCGCTGGAAGACGCGGGACAGGTGCGTGAGCGCCTTGCGGGCACGCCCACCGGTGTGTTCATCGGCATCTCGAACAACGATTACGGCCGGATTCAATTCAATGACCTGGATCGTATTGACGCCTATGCCGGCACGGGCAATGCCCTGAGTATCGCGGCCAACCGTATCTCTTACGTATTCGATTTCCGCGGACCCAGCATTGCGCTCGACACTGCCTGCTCATCGTCACTCGTCGCGGTCCACCAAGCCTGCAACAGCCTGAGAAGCGGAGAGTCAACTCTGGCATTGGCCGGCGGCGTGAACCTGATCCTGTCGCCTGCAATTACGATCAATTTCAGCAAGGCCGGTGCGATGGCGCCCGACGGGCGCTGCAAAGCCTTCGACGCGCGCGCCAACGGCTACGTCCGCAGCGAGGGCGCCGGAGTCGTCGTCCTCAAACCGCTATCGAAAGCCTTGGCCGATCGCGATCCGATCTACGCCGTCATTCTCGGCAGTGCTATGAATCAGGACGGACGCAGCAACGGACTCATGGCTCCTAATCCTCAAGCGCAGGAAGCTGTGCTGCGAGAAGCCTATAGGCGCGCCGCGGTCTCGCCCGGCGATGTTCAATACGTCGAGGCCCATGGCACCGGCACGCTCCTGGGCGATCCTATCGAGGCTAAGGCCTTGGGCGCGGTGCTAGCTCTCGATCGTCCTCCTGACCGCCCATGTCTCCTTGGCTCGGTCAAAACCAACCTGGGTCATCTCGAGGCCGCAGCCGGTATCGCTGGATTAATCAAGGTGGCGCTGGCGCTTCACCATCGGGAGATTCCACCAAGCCTGCACTTCGAGGAGCCCAATCCTCATATTCCTTTCGATCGACTCCCGCTGCGCGTGAACACGGCGCTGTGCCCATGGCCTGCGCAGCCGGATATAGCCCTGCTCGCCGGAGTCAGCTCATTCGGCTTTGGTGGAACCAACGCCCATGTGGTCATGCAAGCGGCTCCTACCCTCGATTCGGAAATGCGTGCTGCGCAACGCGAGAACGGAACCCGCGATGCCGCGTCCACCTACCTGCTGCCCTTGTCGGCACGCAGCGCGCCGGCGCTGCAGGCGCTCGCGCGAAGCTATCACGACTTCCTGATCGATCCGCAGTTGACGGCGCCGCCCTACGACATTTGTTACGCGGCTGGCACGCGGCGAAGTCATCACGAGTACCGGCTCGCCGCGACCGGCAATTCAACATCGCAATTGGCCGATGCGCTTGAGACTTATGCCCGCGGAGAGCTTTGTCCCGGGCTGTCTTCGGGCCGCAAGCTTTCCGATCGCCAGAGAAAACTGGTCTTTGTATTTCCCGGGCAAGGTTCCCAATGGCTTGGGATGGGACGGGCGCTCTTGCAGCATGACGCCGCCTTTGCCGAAGCCATCGAACGCTGTGACCTCGCGATGCGCCCCCACGGAGACTGGTCCTTGCTTGCGGAACTCTCCGCCACCGATGCGGCCCGCTCCCGGCTGACCGAAGTCGACGTCCTGCAGCCGGCTTTGTTTGCGATTCAGGTGGCGCTTGCGGCCCTGTGGCGTTCCCGGGGTATCGTGCCGCACGCGGTGGTGGGTCACAGCATGGGCGAGGTCGCGGCCGCTCACGTCGCCGGCGCGCTAAGCCTCGAAGATGCGGCGCGGGTGATATGCAGCCGCAGCCTACTCGTCAAGCCGGCGATTGGGCGCGGAGCGATGGCTGCGGTGGACCTTTCCATCGCGGACGCTCGGCGCGCCATTGCCGGCTTCGAAGATCGCGTATCGATCGCGGTCAGCAACGGTCCCACTTCGACGGTCTTGTCGGGAGATCCCGCAGCGCTCGAAACCATCGTGAGTCGATTGCAGCGCCAGGACATCTTCTGCCGAATAATCAAGGTTGATTTTGCCGCTCATAGTCCGCAGATGGAGCCTCTGCGCGCTGACCTGGAGCGCGCGCTGGAAGGACTACAGCCTCGGCCCGCTCCGCTGCCGATCTACTCTACGGTAACCGGCCAGCTTGCCGACGGCTTGAGCTTCGACCCGCCCTATTGGAGCCGCAACCTCAGAGAACCGGTCCTCTTTTCAACTGCGGTTCAGCGCTTGCTGAAAGACGGACATGACATTTTTCTGGAGCTCAGTCCGCATCCCATTCTACTCAGTAGCATTCAGCAGGAATTTCGCCGCGCCGGGATAGAAGGCGCGGTAATCCCGTCGCTAAGGCACGAGGAAGAAGAAGCTAAAGTATTAGCCGGGTCGCTGGGCGCCCTTTATACCTCGGGTTATCCGATCGAGTGGAGCCGCATCTATCCTACACCGGGCCGATCCGTTCAGCTTCCGTCCTATCCATGGGATCGGGAGCGTTGTTGGATGGACCCGCCGGCGGGAGATATCCGCGGTCGATTGCAGTACGTCTCGAGCGATGGAGCCGCGAAGCATTCTCTTCTCGGCCGGCATTTCAAATCCGCGCAGACCGAAACCCACTTCTGGGAGAGCGCTCTGAACAGAAGCGCGCTGTCCTACCTGGATGACCATCGCGTCGAAGGACTCGCGGTGCTTCCCGCCGCGCTCTATGTCGAGATGGCGTTGGAGGCCGCGGCTGAGGCGTTCCCGTCGCAGTCCTTTGTGCTGAAAGATGTGGAATTCCGCAAAGCGCTCTTCGTCCCCGACGGCGCAACTCTGACCCTTCAGGTGATCCTCTCTCCCGGCGCCGACGCCGCCGCATCCCTTCATATCTACAGTTGCCCGCGCGACGCGGAGCAAGCCAATCGATCGTGGACGCTACATGCGACGGCAAAGATTTGTCCTGAGCCGGCCCCCGGCATTGCCTCGGTTATCGAACCCGAAGCGCCGGCTCAAGTCCAGGCTCGATGCTCGGAACAGATCTCAGGACAAGACTACTACCTCAGGCTTGGCGAAAGTGGCGTCGCCTATGGCCCGTCTTTCCAGAGCATTACTCAGTTGTGGCGATGCAATGGTGAAATGCTCGGTGAAGTGCAAGTCCCCGATGGATCGCATCGAGAGTTCGACGCCTGTCAATTCCACCCTGCCCTCTTGGACGCTTGCTTTCAGACCCTAGGAGCGGGTGTAGCCGCTCAAGCGGCGGAAAACGACGAACAGGGCGCCTACATGCCCACTCATATAGATGAGATTCGGGTCCATGGTGCTCCGGCTTTGCATCTCTGGAGTCACGCCCATCTGCAAGAACCCGACGCCGGCAGCGTCAAGGGAGACGTGCGGCTCCTGGATGAAACTGGCCATGTTGCGGTCGAAATTGTAGGACTGCGCTTCGATAGCATCGGCCGCGATCCAAAGCGCGGCGCCGATGAGAATATTGACGACTGGCTCTACGAATTTCAGTGGCAGCCAAGAGAGCGTTCGAATGAGCAGCCGGCCCCGGAACCGTCCGCGCCCGCCAGCCCGGGCAACTGGCTTATCTTTGCCGACAGCAGCGGCGTCGGAGAAAAGCTTGGAGCACTGATCAAGGCGCAAGGAGACAACATCATCGTTGTCACGCGCGGCGAATCGTACGAGCGCACGGACGGCGAGCATTTTCGCATCAATGCCGAACGACCGCAGGACATGCGACAGCTTCTCGATGCGGCATTGGCGCAGGATCAGCCGATCTGCCGGGCGGTTGTGCATCTCTGGAGCCTTGATGCGTCCCTTCCACAGGACTCTACCGTCGCTTCGCTGAAGACAGTTCAGACTCTTGGCTGTAACAGTGTATTACAGTTAGTGCAGGAGCTGGCTCGGGTCGAACGCAGTAACTTACCCCGCCTGTGGCTGATCACACGCGGCGCACAGCCGGCGGGGGAAGAGACCTTGCCCCTGGACACGGCTCAATCGCCTCTTTGGGGATTGGGTCGCGTTGTCGCTCAGGAGCATCCCATGTTCTGGGGAGGTCTGATGGACCTGGAACCCAGGCCTTCGGTTCCCGGCGATGCCGCTCATCAGTTGTGGAAAGAAATCTCCGCTCCGGACGGCGAGGATCAGATTGCGTTCCGGCAAGGTCGGCGACACGCAGCCCGCTTGATCCGCAAACCTCGTTGCGCCACGCAGCGCGCTCCACTTGGCTGGCGCGCTGACTGCAGCTACTTGATCACCGGAGGGCTCGGAGACCTGGGCCTTTCGGTCGCCCGCTGGATGGTAGAGCAAGGGGCGCGCCGGCTGATCCTTATGGGACGCACCAGGCTTCCACCGCGCGCGCGATGGAACTCAGCGGAACCGGGAAGCCGCCTGGCCCATCAAATTGCCGCGATTCGCGAGCTGGAAGCTTTGGGAGCGAGCGTGCATCTGGCCTCGGTGGACGTGGCTGATGAAGGACAGTTACGCGCCTACATAGATGAGTTTCGAGCCGAGGGTTGGCCGCCGATCCGAGGCGTAGTGCACGCGGCGGGAGTATTGCAGGACGGACTGCTGGCGCAACTCGATACGGCGGCAATGGATTCGGTCATGCGGCCCAAGATGATCGGCGGCTGGCTGCTGGATCGACTCCTCAAAGACGACCCCTTGGACTTCTTTGTACTTTTTTCGTCCGCCGGTTCCCTCTTAGGCCAGCCTGGCCAGGGGAACTACGCGGCGGCAAACGCCTTCCTCGACGCACTGGCTCATCATCGACGGGCGCTAGGCAAACCGGCGCTGAGCATCAACTGGGGAGCATGGAGCGGATTGGGCTTCGCGGAAACTGCGGGAGGAAAACGCCTTGCCGCGCGCCTCGCGCTGGCGGGAATCAGGAGCATCGCACCCGCACAAGCGCTGGACGTGATGGAACGCCTGCTTCGTCAAGGCTCGACCCAGGTCGCGGCCGTACCCGTTGACTGGGCGCTCTATCGCCAGTTTTTTCCTGCGGGAACACAACCACCGCTGCTTTCTGAGCTCGCACGTGAGGAAGCAGACAACTCGCCCCAAGCGGGTCATTCCGCCGAGAAGCGAAATACGATCCTTGCCGCAGAGCCGGCGGAACGCCTTCAATTAATCCGGTCCCATCTGACTGAGCTGGTGGCTCGTGTGCTTGGGTTGCCCGCATCCAGGCTGGACCTAGAGCAACCGCTCAGCAATCTGGGACTGGACTCCTTGATGGCGGTCGAGTTGAAGAACCGGATCGCGGTGGAGCTGGGCGTGAACGTGCCGATGGTTACGTTTCTCTCGGGACCCAGCGTCGAACAGGCTGCGTCGCAACTGCTTCATCTGCTTACATCTGAGACTCCTGACTCATCAGCTGCTCTTGCCTCGGCAAATGGCCACCTCCAGGGGCAGCAAGGAAACGGCGGCGTCGATGAGCATCTGTTGGATAATCTCGACCAGTATTCGGATGAGGAAGTGAATTCGTTGCTCGCTGATCTATTGGCTAAAGAGGAAGTCGGTGGAAAGTGAATAGCAGCACTTCCAGGCGAATCACCGATCTTTCACCGGGCGAAAAGCGGGCGCTCCTTGCCGAGCTTCTTCGCAAGCAGGCGCGCGACTCCAAATCACTTTATCCTCTCTCGTACAATCAGCAGGGCATTTGGTTTCTTTATCAACTGGCGCCGGATAGCGCGGTTTACAACGTCAATTTTGCGGCACGTATCTCGTCCGGCGTAAATGTTGCGGCACTGCGACGCGCGTTGCAGAGGTTGGTCGATCGCCATCCTTCGCTGCGCACTACTTTTCCCGCACACTCCGGCAAACCGGCCCAGCAGGTCCACGAACACCTGAAGGTTAGCCTCGAGGAAGTGGATGGCTCGGCCTGGAGCGGCGACGAACTGAACGCCCGGCTGCTCGAGGAAGCGTATCGCCCGTTTGATCTGGAACGAGGGCCGTTGCTGCGCGTGAGCCTGATCATGCGCTCGGCGCGGGAACATATCCTTCTGCTGGTCGTGCATCACATAGCGATCGACTTCTGGTCTCTCGCGATACTTTTGGATGAACTCGGCGTCCTATACCCGGCGGAAAGCGCCGGTGTGAAAGCGCATCTGCCTCCTCTTGATCTGCAATACACTGACTATGTCCGTTGGCAGGCCGAGATGCTGGCAGGCCCGGATGGAGAGCGGCTATGGGCATACTGGCGCGAGCAACTGGCCGGCCAGCTGCCCATCCTGGACCTTCCGACCGATCGGCCGCGTCCGGCGGTTCCGACTTATCAGGGGGCATCGCACGACTTCACTATGGACGCGGAGCTGAGCTCCGGGCTCAAGGCTCTCGCCAAGGCTCATGGAGCGACGCTGTACATGGTGCTTCTGGCAGCGTTCCAGGTGGTGCTTTCTTACAATAGCGGCCAGGAAGACCTATTGGTGGGAACTCCTATGGTGGGTAGGAGCCGGGCGGAGTTCGAAGGTATAGTCGGCCTCTTTACGAACCCCGTAGTCTTAAGGGCGAATCTTTCCGGGAACCCTGCGTTCGGGGTATTTCTTGGCCAGGTTCGCCTCAATGTGCTGGCGGCTCTCGAGCATCAGGATTACCCTACCGTTCTATTGGTTGAGCGCCTACGGCCGCCCCGCGAACTCAGCCGCCCACCTCTGTGCCAGGTGATGTTCGTGCTCGACAAGCCCCACCGGATCGCGCAACAGGGCGCGTCTCCATTTCTGGCGGCCGAAACAGGGCTGCGCATGAATTCCGGGGGACTTGTTATGGAGTCGGTGGCGCTCGAACGCCGCGCCGCCACTCTCGACCTGGTGTTGTTGATAATCGAAACGCCCGAATCGCTTTCCGCCTCGATGCGCTACAACAGCGACCTGTTTGATAACGCGACGATTGCCCGCATGTCGCAGCATTTCGAAATACTTCTGCGCCGCATACTTCAAGAACCGACCACCAGACTGGACGCACTCAAGCTAACGCTCGCCGCAGCGGACCGGCAGCAACGGGTTGCTGTCCGCAAGGAGCAGCAGGAAGTTAATCTTCAAAAACTGAAACACGTCAAGCGCAAGAACCTCATACCGTCGCAACCGAGCATTGAAGCCGTCGCGCGAAAGTAGAATTACTCGAATGCAAATGGACGTGATCGAAGGGTTCCGGCTTTCACCTCAGCAGAGGCATCTGTGGTCACTGCAGCAGGCCGGCGACCAACTGCCGTATCGTGCGCAATGCGCCGTCCTCATCGAGGGCAGCCTCAACCTGCAGGTTCTAAAGGCTGTCCTGCGGGACATCTCCGACCGGTACGAGATCCTCCGAACCGGCTTTCGTTGTCCGCAGGGAACAAACATTCCTCTCCAGGCGGTGAACGAGCAAAGTGCGCCCTGGATAGAGGAATGCAACTTGAGCAACCGGGACACCTCACGCCAAGAGGCGGAAATCGAGGCGCTGTTTGAGAAGGTTGGCCGGATTCCCTTCGACCTTGCGAACGGTCCGGTTCTGCGCATCTCTTTGCTGACCCTTGCGGCCGACCGGCACATGTTGCTCGTCAATCTGCCATCGCTGTGTGCGGATGCGGCATCGCTCAGGATTCTGGTGCGTGAGATTAGCCGCCGCTATTCCGGTTTCGTACGTTGCGAGGAACCATCAGGCGACCCCAGTCAATATGCCGATCTCGCCGAGTGGGAAAATAACTTGTTGGAATCGGAAGAAACGCACGAAGGAAATAAACACTGGCGCGAAGCGGACGGCTCAGCTTTCCGCGTTCCGAAGTTTTCTTTCGAAAAGCGACCTTCCGCAAGGGCGGCCTTCGAGCCCCGGATTCTGGCGTCGCCGGTCAATCTTGAGTTGACCCCGAAGATTAAAAAGCTCGTGGCCAGGTATGATGCTTCGGCCTCTGCGTTCTTCCTGGCTTGTTGGCAAATCCTGCTCTGGCGTCTCACTGGCGAATCAGACTTTGTGGTCGGCTTGGCGTGCGATGGGCGTACTTACGAAGGGCTGCAGGAAGCGCTGGGCCCGTTTGCAAAGACTTTGCCTGTTCAATTCCAGCTCGAAGAGCAGCTTCGGTTCAGTGAAGTTCTGGAACGGACTAATAGATCGGCGCGAGAAGCCGTTGAATGGCAGGAGTATTTCGACTCTGAACAACTTACTCGATTGGATGCCGAAATCGAGCCGTGCCGCTTCTTTCCGGTAGCTTTTGAATTCCAGGATGCGGACGCGAATCATACCGAGGGCGCCACGATATTTTCCATTCAGAAGCAATACAGCTGTTTTGACCGGTTCAAGTTGAAACTCTCCTGCCCGCAGCGAGGGGGCCTTCTGGTCGCGGAGCTTCACTACGATTCCAGCTTTTTTAGCGCGGAGGATGTCGACCGCCTGGCGCAAGAGTTCCGCACTCTGCTCGAGAGTGTCTGCGCAAATCCGGAATCGCCAATCGCAGATCTGGATATCGTGAGCCCCGACGAGCAGCGCCAGCTGCTGGTTGAGTTCAACGATAGGCGAACCGACTACCCTGAAAGCAAGTGTATCCACGAGCTCTTCGCGCAACGGGCCCGGCAACAGCCAGAGAATGTAGCGCTCGTTTTTCAGAACCGCCGTTTGACCTACGCTGAACTCGAGGCTCGCGCCAATCAACTTGCGTATCACCTGCAAGGTCTCGGTGTCGGAGCGGAAGTTCCAGTCGCAATCTGCATGGACCGTTCGCTGGAGATGGTCGTGGGGATCCTTGGCATTCTTAAGGCGGGCGGAGCTTACGTGCCGTTGGATCCGGAGTATCCCAAAGAGCGCATAGCCTACGTGATGGAAGATGCTCGCGCGCAGGTGCTGCTGACTCAGAAAACTCTGCGGAACATTATGCCGGAGCTTGGAATCGCGGTGGTGTGCGTGGATTCGGACTGGGAAACCATCGCCAGGCATGGCGAAAACATCCCGCAGGCTAACGCAACCGCCAAAAGCCTCGCGTACGTGATTTACACTTCAGGTTCGACCGGACAGCCGAAGGGAGTAATGGTCGAACACGGCGGACTGACTAATGCTGTCAACTGGATAATGGAGACACTGGAGCTGTCATCCAGCGACCGCTGTCTTTTGAAGACTCCCATCACCTTCGATGCCGCTGGACGCGAATTGCTCGCGACGCTGTTGGCGGGAGGAACCCTGATAGTTGCGGAACCTGGCGGTCATCGTGATAGCCGATACCTGGCAGACACCATCCGCAGCGAGCGAATCTCAATTCTTCACTGCGTGCCATCGCTTCTCCGGCTTCTGGTTGAGGAGCCCGCCTTCGACGAAAGCCTCGCCCTGCGCGCTGTGATGTGCGGCGGTGAGGCGTTGGCGCCCCAGATCGTCACGCGGCTCCAAAGCCGCGTTGGGGCGAAGCTGTACAATGTGTATGGGCCGACTGAGACAATCATCGATTCTACATATTGGCCGTGCGAAGAATACAGCCCTGATTGTGCAGCTCCTATCGGACGACCTATACCGAACGCACAAGCATATATTTTAGATGACCTGCTTCGCCTGCTTCCGATCGGCGTCGCGGGTAACTTGTACATCGGCGGCGTGGGCATGGCGCGAGGCTATGTCAGGCGCCCTGATTTGACCGCTGAGAAGTTTATTCCAGATCCCTTCAGCGGGCAGCCGGGAGCGCGGCTGTATAAGACCGGGGACCTCGCGCTCTACCGGCCGGACGGAAACATCGAGTTCCTGGGTCGTAGCGATCATCAGGTCAAGATCCGCGGGTTCCGAATCGAGCCTGGCGAAATCGAGGGGACACTCGGACAGCACCCGGCCGTGCTGCAGGCTATTGTACAGGCTCAGGAAGTTGGGGCCGGAGCGAAACGGCTGGTGGCCTATGTAGTCGCCGAGCGAGAGTCACGTCCCACCGCCAGCGAGCTGCGCAGTTTTCTAAAGGACAAGCTGCCCGAGCACATGGTGCCAGCGGTCTTCGTGCTACTGGACGCCTTCCCGCTGACCGCTAACGGTAAGGTAAACCGCCGCGCACTGCCGACACCCGATGACCGGCGGCCCGAGCTGGACCAGGTATTCGTGGCATGTCGCACGCCTACGGAAGAGCTGCTCGCCACGATATGGAGCCAGGTCCTGAGCGTCGAACGGGTGGGCATCTACGATAACTTTTTTCAGCTAGGTGGGCACTCGCTGTTGGCTACCCAGGTCGTTTCCCGAATCCGCGAAGCCTTCCAGGTGGAGATGCCGCTGCGCCGCCTGTTCGAAGCGCCCACCGTTGCCGGCCTGGCTGAAAGCATTGATGTAGGCTGCGGAGCAGGACTACTGGCTTCCCCCATCGTGCCTGTTCCTCGGGACGGGGAACTACCTCTGTCCTTTGCACAACAGCGGCTATGGTTCATCGATCAGCTCGAGCCGGGCGGCTCTGTCTATAATTTCCCTGCCGCCGTCCGTCTCAAGGGACCACTCAACATGGCGGCGCTGAAGCAAAGTCTCGACGAAATCGTGAAGCGCCATGAAGCCCTGCGAACGACCTTTGCCATTGTGGATGGTCGCCCGGTTCAGGTTATCGCACCGCTTCTATCGTTGACGCTGCCGATAGTAGATTTGCGAGAGCTGCCTGAGCCCGAGCGGGAGAGCGAGGTCCAGCGGCTTGCGACCAACGAGGCGCGGCGGCCCTTCGATTTGGCCGAAGGTCCGCTCGTGCGGGCTACAGTGCTCCGGCTGGGTGAAGCCGAGCACGTCGGGCTGCTGACGATGCACCATATCGTTTCCGACGGGTGGTCAACCGGAATCCTGATCCGGGAGATGGCGGTACTCTACGATGCCTTTTGTTCCGATAGGCCCGCATCGCTGCCTGAGCTACCCATCCAATATGCAGATTTTGCTCATTGGCAGAGAATTTGGTTGCAGGACGAGGTCCTGGACACTCAGCTTGCCTATTGGAAGCACCAATTGCTTGGCGCGCCTCCGCTGCTCGAGGTCCTCACGGACCATCCGAGGCCGGCTCTACAGACCTTTCACGGTGCGCACCAAGCTATTCTATTGCCTAAGGCCTTGGGCGATGCGTTGAAGGCGTTAAGTCGCCAGGAAGGGGTTACTTTGTTCATGACCCTACTGGCGGCATTCCAACTTTTGTTGCACGGATACACGGATCAAGACGACGTCGTTGTAGGAACGCCAACCGCCAACCGTAACCGCCTGGAGATCGAAGGCCTAATAGGCTTTTTCGTAAACACGCTTGTTCTGCGCACTGACTTCTCCGACAATCCCACTTTCCGGAATCTATTACGCCGGGTACGTGAAGTGTGTCTGGGAGCGTATGCCCATCAGGACCTGCCCTTTGAGAGGCTGGTAGAGGAATTGCACCCGACGAGAGATTTAAGCCGCAACCCGCTCTTCCAGGTGATGTTCGTACTGCAGAATGCCTCGCTGCAGCCGGTGGAACTGCCGGGATTGAGCCTGAGCCCAGTAGAAGTGGACACCGGTACGACTCACTTTGACCTAACCATGCATATCGTGGACACCGATCAAGGTCTAGTCGGTACATTAGCATATAATACGGACCTCTTTGAGGCTGTCACTATTACACGTATGCTTGGTTGTTTTAGGACTCTACTGGAGGCCGTGGCCGCTACTCCCGAGCGACGCGTCTCGGACCTGCCCCTAATAACCGAAACAGAGCGACAACAACTACTGGTGGACTGGAACGATAACAGGGCTGATTGTCCGAAAGGGCTGTGTATCCATCAACTGTTTGAGGCGCAGGTCGCGCGAACACCTGACGCGACAGCGTTAGTACTTGAGAATCAGCAGCTGACGTACGACGAACTGAACCGCCGGGCCAATCAACTGGCGAATCATCTACGCCTTCTGGGAGTGCGCCCTGAGTTACCGGTGGCAATCTGCCTCAAGCCATCCGTGGAGATGGTCGTTGGACTGCTCGGCATTCTAAAGGCGGGCGGCGTCTACCTGCCGCTGGATCCAGCGTATCCGAAGGAACGGCTCGCTTTCATGTTGGAAGACGCCGAGGTCCCTGTAATCCTCACCCGGGAGGCGTTGCTGGTGGGATTGCCTGAACACCATGCAAAGGTGGTCTGTCTGGATTCAGATTCGGAGGTTATCACCCAGAGGAGTAAAGAAAACCCGGTCTGCTTAACCACGCCCGAGAATCTGGCTTATGTAATCTATACCTCAGGGTCGACCGGCCAGCCAAAGGGAGTCCTCGTTTCGCATGCTTCGATCGCGGCGCACTGCCTTAGTGTTCAACGGTACTACGAGCTGGATTCAAGCGATAAGGTGCTGCAGTTTGCCTCACTGAGTTTCGATGTATCATTGGAGCAAATGCTGCCTACCCTGATTGTCGGCGCTACCCTGGTTATGATGACTACCGACGTATGGCGTACTACGGCTTTTTACAAAGTGAGTTCTGAGTGCGGACTCACTGTGCTCAATATCCCAACCGGCTATTGGCAAGAATTGGCCAGAGAGTGGGCAGACGTCTCGGAGTTAGTTCCAAATATTCAGCCCAGGGTTTTCATCGTCGGTGGAGATACGATGCTGCCCGAGTTCCTCGACTTATGGCAGCGAACACCGATGAGTTCAATCCGTCTAATCAATGCCTACGGGCCGACGGAGACCACCATTACGGCAACTGCCTTTGAGGTCGCTTCACGGCTTCGCGAGCCCTCGGCTCTCCATAGGATTCCCATCGGCCGTCCCCTCACGAACCGGGAGACCTATATTTTGAACAAGTACGGTGATCCGGTTCCCGTTGGAGTTCCCGGTGAACTGTATATTGGCGGTGACTGCCTGGCTCGAGGTTATCTCAAGCGGCCCGATTTGACTGCGCGGAATTTCGTACCTAACCCCTTCAGCAGCGAGCCGGGAACGCGACTGTACAAGACGGGGGATCTCGCCCGCTATCTTTTCGACGGAAATATCGAGTTTTTGGGTCGAATTGATGATCAGGTGAAGATTCGCGGGTTCCGTATCGAACTCGGGGAGATCGAGGCAGCGCTTCGCCAACACCCTGCCGTGCGCGAGACTGTTGTCTTGGCTTGGGAAAATGCTCCCGGAGAGAAGAAGCTGGTGGCCTACGTGGTCGCCGAGGGGGAATCCCCGCCAACGGCTAGCGAGCTGCGGGTCTTTCTGAAGGAGAGGCTGCCCAACTATATGATGCCGGCGGTCTTCGTGCCGCTCGGTGCTTTGCCCTTGATGCGCAACGGGAAGGTAAACCGCAGCGCCCTGCCGGAGCCCGGGCGAGCACGCTTTGAACCGGGAAGGTCGTTCGTAGCGCCGCGCAACGCTTTGGAACGCCAGCTCACTAGTCTGTGGGAAGAGGTTTTGGGTATCAGGCCCATCGGCGTGACGGACAATTTCTTTGAGCTGGGAGGACACTCCCTTGCAGCCGTTCGTTTGTTCTCATTGATAGAAAAGAGACTGGGCAAGAAAGTTCCCTTAGCCACTGTATTTCAGGGAGCAACCGTTGAGCATCTAGCGAAGATTCTCCACCAGCACGCCAAAGTTCCGCCGCATTCATCTTTGGTGGCTATTCAACCGGGAGGTAACAGGCGGCCCTTCTTCTTGATACATCCGGCCGGTGGACATGTCTTCCCCTATGTTCACTTGGCGCACTACCTAGGGTCCAACCAGCCTTCTTATGGCCTACAAGCAAGAGGACTCGAGGAGGGGCAGGAACCACACGCGCGCATCGAAGACATGGCCGCTTATTACATCGAAGCGCTACGGACGGTGCAGCCGTGGGGTCCCTATCTTTTGGGCGGATGGTCCATGGGAGGCGTCGTAGCTCTCGAGATGGCTCAGCAGTTTCAGGCTCAGGGTCAGACGGTAGCTTTGTTAGCCTTACTGGATACTCGGATCCCAACTGCCGATGAGGAGCTCGACGATGAGGACTTTGACGCGCGCCTGCTGATCGATTTTGTCCGCTATTTCGGTCTTTCGCTCGACCTTCGCGATTCTCTCGCCCGCCTTCCAAAGCACGAACTGCTGGAGCGCGTCCTCGAGCACGCAAAAAGAGCCGGACTAATGCCCTCGGATATCGACGTTTCCCAAGCTCAGCCATTCATCGAACTCTGCAAAGCCGATTTTCGAGCCACCCAGAACTACGCACTGCATCGCTACCCAGGTCGAATCACGCTCTTCAAGGCTGGTCAGGAGCTTGCGGGAACCTCGTCAGACCCGGCCTTGGGTTGGAGCGACTGGGCTGCTGGAGGAGTTGACGTTCATATCGTTCCGGGTAATCACGCAACGATGGTTTACAAGCCTCACGTTGAAGTGTTGGCTGAGAAGCTACGGGCTTGCCTCGATCAGGCGCAAGCGACTGAAGGATGGTTTGCCGATGGGGCCAATCCACCGATAAGGTCAATGAAGGATGCAATATGAATAGTGACGGCTGGGAAGACTCGGCAACATACAGAGTCGTCGTCAATCATGAAGAGCAGTACTCTATCTGGCCCTCCGAAAGGAAAGTTCCTCTTGGCTGGACGGTCACAGGCAAGACCGGTTCCAAGACCGAATGCCTGGCTTATATTAAGGAAGTGTGGACCGACATGAGACCGCTAAGTCTGAGAGAACAAATGGAGCAGCGCGACAAACAGCGCCATTCATCAAAGAGTTAACTTGGATGTGCTACTTTGTAAGGACAGCTTTTGAATGAGCCGCTCGACAACCGCCGCTGCTTTCGACCCCTGGATTTCACACCGTAAACTCGGGCCAAAGACGCGCCTTCGCTTGTTTTGTTTCCCTTACGCCGGAGCCGGCGCGTTGATCTTTCGCACCTGGTCCGACAATTTGCCGGCGGATGTCGAGGTATGCCCACTTCAACTCCCGGGACGGGGGACTCGGATGACGGAGCGTCCTTTCACTCACCTCTCGCCTCTGGTCGAGGCCCTCGCTCAAGCCCTGGCTCCACTCCTGGACAGGCCTTTTGCCTTCTTCGGCCACAGCCTCGGAGCATTAGTCAGTTTTGAGCTCGCTCGCCGGATCCGAAGACAGTACGGCGTGCATCCTGTTCACCTATTTGTATCTGCTGGTCGTGCTCCTCAAATCCCTCATCGCGGGCCGTTTATCCATACCCTGCCAGATAGCGAGTTTTTAATGGAGCTGCGGCGGCTGAATGGCACGCCCAGCGAGCTTTTGGGCCACGAGGAATTAATGGAAATCATGCTTCCTGTCTTACGGGCAGACTTTGCGGTGTACGAAACCTACCTGTACTCGACTGAGCCGCCCCTGAACTGTCCCATTTCCGCATTTGGCGGCTTGCAGGATAACAAGGTGAGCGACAGCGATCTTGAAGCCTGGCGCGCCCAGACGAGTGTTTCGTTCTCGCTGCGGATGTTTCCCGGCGACCATTTCTTTTTGAAACAGCCTCTTCTGCTTCGGGCGCTTTTTCAGCAGCTGCAATAAAGCCGGTACGAACGTCCACATGAAGACACTACCCATCACCTCAACTCCCACACCGTGGGGGTTCCCACCGGCGACGATAAGATTAGGTAGTAACGAAGTACATGTCTGGCGGGCCTTTCTGGACGAGCTCCCGCCGCAGCGCGATAGCTTCCTGCATACCCTTGCGGCAGAAGAGCAAACGAGGGCCCAGCGGTTTTACTTTCGGACGGACCGCGAGCGCTTTATCAACGCTCACGGAGTACTTAGGGCTATACTCGGTTTCTACTTGAATAGAGAACCGAAATGCCTATCCTTCGGTTACAGTTCTTATGGAAAGCCCGCATTGAGCCGGGACTCTGGCGGAGATGCTATCCGCTTTAACATGTCTCACTCTCGCGGAGTGGCCCTCTATGCGGTTACTCGTGGTCGCGGGATCGGCATCGACCTTGAATTCATTCGCTGCGATTTGGAAGTCGAGCAGATCGCTGAGCGTTTTTTCTCGCGCAACGAGATTGCGACACTCCGTGCGCTCCCGACAGACTTGCAGAGATACGCGTTCTTCCTCTGTTGGACCCGCAAGGAAGCCTACATCAAGGCGAGAGGCGAAGGACTCTCTTTGCCTTTGGATCAGTTCGACGTGTCGCTCATTCCCGGAAAACCTGCAGCGTTGTTAAGCACCCAGCCAGATTCAGACGAAGCCGGTCGTTGGTCTTTGAAGGAGTTGACCCTCGCATCCGGCTACGTAGCTGCTCTTGCGGTCGAAGGACGCGGCTGGACTTTGTCCTGCTGGCAATGGCCGCGACCACTTCGAAGTACCGCGTGAGCGCCAAAATGTATATTTGTCATTTTCGCTTCTGGCAGTGCCAGCCGGGACGGTCGATGGCCGGCCACAACACCGCGGGCGATCGTGTCGATCCCGTGCCGCGCTCCGAGATTGAGCGCTAATCGTACTCCACTTCCCTCTCCAACGCTCTTTGCCCGTCGCGTCCATTTGGTGTACTATTTAACTACCTCGTCCGAGAGTTTCCTCACATCTCCACACTTTGCTCGAGGTAGAAGAGCCGCCGCCGGCACGCAGTATGCGTTTTGGGCACTTGCGCTAAGCAGGCCCCTAAAATGCGTCAAAAGGCGTGCCAGGCTGCGGTCGATGCTCGTCGGCCAGGAATTGGGTTTCAAAATGAAGACCTTATCGTTCCGATTCTGGATTCTGATTCCATCGCTGACCGTACTGGCAGCAGTTTTAATTCTATGGCCTGCCGTGGGCGGCACCGATGTTGTTCTGGCGCCGGGGACAGAGTCGAGTGCAGGTGGCGCAACGGATGCCTGGCTTGTGACGCGCGGCCTGATCGGTCACGGGATGATCGGCGAACAATCCGGCACCGATATAATAACCCCGCCGCCGAGCACCGAGGTAGACGAAACCCAGCAAACAGAGGACGGTACGGGCGAGCTCCTGACCCGGGTCAAGTCGTGGAACGAAATGGTCGACGACGACACGATCCATATCGAGGTGACCACCCTATCGACCTATCAGTTCGAAGTCGCATTCTGGCTGTTTCCCAATCATCGTCAGGGTTGCACCATGTATCAATGGACGCTGTACGATCATGGTCGCGCGCTGCAGAACACGTTCTGGCGTAACGATGCGACGGTGTTGCGGCTGGCGGGGGCCGCAGACCTGCCACATGACTTGTATCCGGACTCGGTTCCGTGGGTGGCGTTTCTACGCGTGCTCGGCGCGCCGCGCGACGGCGCCGAAGGTATGCTTCATCAGCAGATCACGCCCTACAGCTACGTAGGTCAGGAGGTTTGGGCCAACCGGTCCAGACAGATCACCGTGCCGGCCGGTAGCTTCCCCGCGCTCAAGGTAACCGCACAAGTCGATGTCGCGACGGTAATGCCGAACTGGCCGCGCTTCGTCCTGCACGTCATCGAGCCGGTAGTTCCCAAAAACACCCTCTATTTCCAGGCGGCGCCGCCCTACAGGCTGCTCAAGCAGGAAGGCACCACCTTTGTCGGCGGCCCTCAGGTCACCACCGAACTCATTCGCTTCTACATCACAGGCGCACAGCCGGTCGTAGCTGCAGCGGCCGTGTCCGCCGCCCACGCGCCGATCGCTGCCGTGCCCGGGGACGCATCGATTCCCAAGTGACTCCTTTCTGCAGTCAGCCAGCGTCTCCTCTTGCCGCCATACCCGCATCTTGCCTGTCACGCGTCTCGTCGCTCGCTATTTGACCGTCCCGCAAGCGGATCAAACGATGAGCCCGCTCCATGACCTGGGGATCATGCGTGGAAAAGATGAAAGTCGTACCAGTAACACGATTGAGATGCTCCATCACATCGAGGAGAGCGATAGCCGTGGCAGAGTCCAGATTCGCCGTGGGCTCATCCGCTAAAATGAGCGCAGGTTCTGTAACCATGGCGCGAGCCACGGCAACCCGTTGCTGCTGCCCGCCAGACAACTCCGCCGGGCGACGGTCCTCAAGGCCGGCGAGGCCGATTTCAGAAAACAGCTTTTCCACCTTTTCTCTACGCTTATGCGCAGGTATCCCCTGTAGGAGCAACGTAAACTCGGCATTTTCCAAAGCGGTAAGGACAGGCAGCAGGTTGTACGTTTGGAACACAAAGCCGATGCGCTGTAAACGCAGATGCGCCAACTCACTTGAAGATAAGAGCTGAAGGTTTTGCCCTGCCACCCATATCTCGCCCGCGTCCGCCCGGTCGAGCCCGCCGATGATGTTGAGCAGCGTGGTCTTGCCGGAACCCGACGGACCGGCGGTAGCCACGAATTCCCCTGGAGCAATCTGGAGAGAAATCCCACGCAGTGCCGGGACCTCGATTATTCCAGTGCGGTAGGTCTTCCTCGCGTCCTTCAGTTCCACCGCCCATTCTGTCACCATCGCCCTCATTGCTAGAGCACCTTCAACGCGCCCGGCAGTTCTGTTCGCGCTGCCTTGAGCGCCGGATAAACGGAAATGATCGTCGCCATCATGAATACAATGCTAACAGACCAGACGATTCGATTCAGGCTTAAGCGTGAGTAGAGAATAGGATCAAACACAAGCGCCGGTGGAAGACCTGCCTTGAATATCCAGCGCAGGTCCAATCCCGACGTTGCGAAATAATGGGCGACGCTCAAACCCAACGCTAGTCCCAGGGCCAGGCTTATCGCCGTGAGGGCCAGAGACTCGCCGATGACCATTGCAGCAAGCTGCCGAGGCCGAAGACCAAGAGCTTTACAAACGCCAAATTCATACCGGCGCTCCAGTACTCTCATGAGAATCGTGTTGAGTATTCCCAACCCTACCATCGCCAGTATTACGCCGTTCATGATGTAGTTGAAGGCGTGGTCCAGCCCAAGAATCTGAGCAAGCATCGGTATTGATTCTCGCCAGGTCAGGACTTCAACCGAAGCTCCGCTCAATTGCTTCTGCAAGGCTCTTGCTACCAGCGGCGAGTCACCCTCCTGTTGCAACAGGAGAGCTACCTGAGTCACCTGGCCGTCTAGAACTCCGAGCAGGGTCTGTGCCGCGGGCAACGGTAGTTGAATGATGTTAGCGTCGATCGCTTCTAATCCCGTGCGGAAGATGCCACTCACCCGCAAAAGAGTGCTTTGCATCTCTTCTCCGGCTCCATTCCTGGTTTCATTGCCGGGCTGTCGCAGCGCCTGAGTCATGAGAACCACGCGAGAACCTATCTTTACCTCGAGCTTGCGAGCCAGCTCGGCGCCAATGACAACGCCAGAAGGCTTGTCGTTACGCAGATACGTCCCTTCGACTATCCGCTCCGGGATCAGCGATACCGCGGGTTCGTCTTGCGGATTCACCCCCGTGATTCTCACGCCGGCAGAATTGGCCGAGGAACTTAGAAGCCCGGTTGCTAGAAGCCTCGGACTGACTCCTCGCACAATCTTCTTCATTTCCGCGGTTTGCAAAAACGCTTCGATCCTGGAGACCACTTGGGCCGGAAGCAGCAGCTCGTCAGAGCTCGAGTCTTGATACCCTTTCGCCTGTATCACTACATGTCCCGGACCAAACCGCACACCGTCGGCGATCATTTGCTCGTGCCCGCCATCGAGCAGCCCCAGAGAGATCAGAAGCAACGCGAGACCCAAACCCAGAGCCAGGGCCGTAAGCGCTGTACCTCGGGGATTGCGCCAGAGATTGCGCCAGCTGATCTTCACCAGAAGAAAAACACTTCTCACCGTTAAACCTTACGAATCGCTTCCGTCGGCCGAAAATGAGCAGCTCGCCAGGCGGGATAGAGCGCAGATACCAGAGCTGTGACGGCCAGCCCGAGTGCCGCTTGCCCATAGGCGGGAAAATCCTGCCGGCCATACCAGAGGCGCCCCACCACTACTCCTGCCAAAGAGATTACTCCGCCGGTGGCGCCACCCAAATCCAGACCGTGCACCTGCAAATACCAGAGGACCGGGACGCCAAGCGCGCCTCCCACAACCAGGCTCGCCACCGCCAACCCGCCAGCCTCTGTCAGGATCAAAACAATCACCTGACCTGGGCGCATTCCTAAAGCCATGAGCATGCCCAGTTCACGCGTCCGCTCAAACACCGCCATTAGCATGGTGTTCATGACACCGATCACCGCCAACAGGAAGAAAATGAAAAAGAGAACAAAGGTGATGCCGTGATTGAACTGCACGTAATTGGCCAGCTCCGGCGCCAGCTCAGGCCACGCCATTACCCGTACGGGAAGAGTTTTATCCAGTTGAAGCTCAAGTGCGGCAGCCACGGTAGTAGCCGCCGTTATGTCATTCAGCTTGATACCAACTTCATGAATCCTCGCCGGTGCCAGGTGCAAAAGGTCCTGTAGAGAAGACAGAGACATGAGAACCAAACCCCGATCCACAGCATCAAGACCACTGCAGAAAGTCCCCACGACTGTGTACACGTCGTTGCCCATCGAACCATCGGCAGCCTGCGTCAGCAAAACGATTTCCGAGCCCACGCCTATGCCAATCGTGCTCGCGAGCTTATCTCCTATCACTACCCCCTTTGGCATCCGCGCAGTCAGGTAACTACCTTTTACTACCTGCCTATTTAGAATAGTAACCTTCGGTTCCTCATCCGGAACGATTCCCATTAGCTCAACTCCAGCGGAGCGATGGGCCGCACTTAGCAAGCCGTATCCGTAGACTCTGGGCGCCGCAGCATAAACCCGGCGATCTGAAATGACGGCTGCCAGCAAAGCGCTGACATCTGTCCCTTGCCTCCCGCCCAGGGTCTTCTGAATAGAACGGCTGGGGTAGTAATCGGGAGCATGCACCTGAATCTGGGACATGACAAGACAAGTACCGTTCTCGATCATCTGCCATCTCAGGCCGGTCATCAGGCACGCAACGAACAGTAGCATGACATAGCCAAACGCTATGGCGGCCATCGTAATGAAAGTACGCCGACGATTGCGCCACAGATTGCGCCACGCGAGCTGTAGAAGCCGTGCGCTCATCACTTCAAGTTGGGCAGCGAAAACGTCCCTTCGTTGATCGGCACATCGAACGCGATGTCTTCGTACTCGATCGTCGTCTGCGCACCAGCCTTGCCCGTGGACCGCATGACGAGTCGCGTAGGAATAAGCCTGCCGCTCATTGACTTGTAATCAGAAAAGGTAAGCTCTCGGACCAACTGCCCGTCCTCATCATAGAAACCCTGCCATGTGGGCACGGCGTCGGCATTGCGAATCTGCAAAATAATCTTCCCCCACACCACCGCGGCATCCGGCTTCGGTGTCAAAGTATATTCATCGACCGCGACTCCGCCGCGCTTTCCTTTGAAGAAGGTACTGATGGAGTAATCGCGTGTCAGGAAAGTTTCCTTTACCAGGTCATCAATAGTGAAGTCGCTTCCCATCCATGAATTCATTGCCATTGAAGGCGGAATTTTAACCGTGCGATTCGACTTAGGAAGATAATACCAGATGTCGCTGCCTTCTTTCAGGATGGCGGTGCCTGCTTCGTCTTGAGGACTGGTGATGCAGACAAGAATCTTTTCTCCCAGCGACCAGATCTTCATCGAGATATCGCGTTGCCCATCTTCATTGGTGATCTGCATTTTCACCGTAGCGATGCTGGACTTGCTGCTAAAGAGACGCGCTACCCGTTCCACAGTCTGTCGCATCTGTTGCTCGTCAGCAGCATGAGACATCAAAGCCACACTCGACAATGCCAGCCCTAGAAACATGGCGACGCTTCTCTTCTGCCAACGCATGAAAGTCATAGCTGCCCAACCTCGCGCTTGGTCACTAATTCGCTTTCGACCTCGACTGCTTCTTCCACAAGCGGTGCACCCATGGCCAGTCCCATCGGTATACGGACCGCGAGGTTGAAGGCGGTCACGGCCAGGGACAGCGCAAACAAATCGTCCTTGCTGGCAAACCGGGCAAACGCCAGGGTGAAGACCAACTGAGTCGTTCCGATTCCACCTGGTGAGAAGGGCGAATTCCCAATCGCCACAATGAATGGCGTCAGGGCCAACGTCTGCATGAGCGGGACCCCGATATGAAAGCTGACGAACTGTCCGTAGAGCGCGAAGGCCGCTCCCAGAACGATTAGAAACCTGATGGCGAAGAGCTTGATGTAATGCGACGGCCGCGCCATGCGGAAACTCGCCATCGAGGGCCGTTCGTGGATCCATCGGAGCCAGTTGCCGGTCCGGAGCCGCGCTCCCCATAAGAGCCAGAACGAAGCGATGAGACAGCCCGCGCCCAGCACGCCTGCGGCGTAGTTGAGACCCAGCCGAATCGGTGACGTCGGCACGAGAGCGATCGCCAAGAGCGTCAATGCGGCCAGCAGCAGGGCATCCAGGTAGCCTTGAAACAGCAAGGTGCATCCGCCCATTATCCAGGGCACACGCTTGCGTGCATGCAGAAAAAGCACAAACGCACCGCTTGCGACATAGGAGTTCACAATCTGAAGGAAATAGACGGCGGCCATGGTCGGAAGCAGTTCGACCGCTCTGGTCGGACCGTGAAAATAACTGAACAAGCGGGAATACAAGACTGTCTCGCCGATAAACCAGCATAGAAAGCCGCCCAGGCTGGCGATGAGAAAAATCCACACCGTGGCGTGACTTCCGGCGCCGGCCACCTGCCTCCAGGAGACGCCGCGTGCAGCGTAGCATACGATTGCGGCCGCTATCGCGTAGGCTACGAGGTTTTGCACCACCGTTTTGCGCACCGGATCGCCACTCACTCAGATGACAGTAGTGTACGCATCGTGGAACCTCCAATATAGGCTGTTCGTCGCAAGCGTGCCGTGACGCGATCAGCCGGTTCGACTCGTGCAGCCGCTTGTAAAAACTCTACGACGTTTCGTAGCATGATGCCCTGAAGGCTCGACTCGGAGATAGTCATTGACCATATGGTTCTCAAAAAAATTGATGGAGCGGGCGACCGGGGTCGAACCGGCGACGTCCAGCTTGGGAAGCTGGCATTCTACCACTGAATTACACCCGCTCTTATGCGAGTCTAGGTACTGGCCTGCAGACTGTCAATTGAATCCGCCATGGACTCCTCGCGACCATCGACAGCGAATACAAGCGCTCTTCGCCATTGACTTCGTTGCCCCTGATCGAGCAAACCTCTCAGGTATGATTTCCCGCTTTTCAACCGGCCCAGCGCGCGTATCTCAACGTACCCTGCATGGAGCCGTTCTTTCGCTCATCGTGGGATGCCTGACTTTCGCGTCTGCCGGATGCTTCCATTCTGCGGCCAAACCCGCTCCCCCAAATTCCGCGGTTGAGCAACAAATGGCGGCCTACGCCGAACAGCAGACCGCGCTTCGAAGAGAGGCGAGCCTTCCCAGCGAAGAACCGCGGGAACATTGCGATCAACTTGCCATGGCCACGCCCGGTGTCGAAGAGCTTCGAAATAACCACGGCTCCATCCAGAGCCGCCAATGGACGCTCGTCGCAAATGGCTCCGCGCCGCGGTGGGCTTTCGTGAGAGCCAAGGATGGCCCGCCTGACGGCTGGGCGCCGAAGCCGGGAATCGCCAAGCTTGATTTCCAACCGCCCCTCGAGCCTGCTCTCACGGCCGGATCCAGCCACTTCCTCGCCTACGCTCCGGTCGATTCCGCCAGCTTCGAGGAGAGCCGGAAATCTGCCACCGTCAGGGAGGTTTTCGGCGCCGCGCAAGGCCGCTTTACGTGGCGCGGACGAAGGTACAGTTACACTCTGACCTCCGAATTGCCCTGCTTTCCACTGCTACAGTAAAAGTCGCGATGACTGAATCGCGAAGGCTGCCGCGCGAATTTTACGCCCGCCCCGTCCTGGTCGTGGCCCGCGAATGCATCGGCAAAGTCCTCGTCCATCGCACTGCCCAGGGCGTGGCGGCCGGCCGAATCGTAGAGGCCGAGGCCTATCGCGGCCCCCTCGATCTTGCAGCGCATAGCGCGCGCGGTCTGACCAGGCGAACCGCCGCCATGTACGGGCCGCCGGGCTACGCATACGTATTTCTGCTCTACGGAATCAGCTGGGCGATGAACCTGGTGACTACCGCCGACGGCGAACCGCACGCAGTACTGATTAGAGCGATCGAACCGATGCGAGGTATCGATTTGATGGCGCGGCGGCGGCGCAAACCGCCGGATTCTCGTGAACTGACTAATGGCCCCGGCAAATTGACTAATGCACTGGCTATTACCGGCGCCGACTATGGTCGGGATTTGTGCGCTGGATGGCTATATCTAGAGCACTCCCAACTTCCGGTCGGGAGAATCGGCCGGTCGCCAAGGATCAACGTCGATTACGCCGGCCATTGGGCCTCGAGGCGATGGCGCTTTTATGAACGCGGCAACCGTTACGTCTCGGTCGCGCCGCGCGATTAGCTGGCCGGAGCATTCTGCACGCCCGCCTCAGGCCGCGATACTACGATCACATTCTTGAACCTCGCCACGACCACCGGATACTCCCGGCGAATCTCGGCGACCTGTGCAGGCGGCGCGGTCGGCGAAATGATCGCCACTCGCGGCGCTTCGCTCTCAGCTCCGTGGAAAGGGATTCGAACTATTTGCAGATTGTCCCACTGCGCCGCAGAAACGTAGTAGCTAACGAGATAGTAATCGTGAGAAGCGCCGACGCGGCGGTCCACACCCGCTTTAGTCAGTGCCACCTGACATGCATCGCGCCAGCGGTGGTCTCCCGGCCTCAGATCCGACGACACTCGCAGTATAGAGAGACTTACTATGGCGATGGTTGCGGCCGCACGGTAGTTTCGCGACGGTAAAGACTCAATCCCTATTGCAGTGAGTATAAACACCGGAACGAACGAGGATATCAGGAAGCGCGTGACGAGCATCGGAGTAACCAGATACGACCCCGCGAACAGAATAATCGGCGGCAGCCCGATCCAGAGCAGGATCAACACCGCCTCATTTCGATGCGAACGCCAAAGCCGAATCCCGCCCATGATCGCGAACAGCGCAAACAGCGGGAACGGCCAGCTGCCAAGTCCGCTCTCGAACGTCGCGAATGGCTCCCATGGCCCCGGCGGCTTGATCCAGTCGTAATCGCCCCGCTTCACGCCTTCGACTCCATATCGCAAGCCGGCAAAAAAGGGCAGCAGCAACATCATCGCGGCAACGAGTGCGGCCCCCATCAGCCATGGCGCCGCGCTTCGCACGCCTGCGTCACTTCGCGCATCGGCATCAACCAGCAACAGGTAGATCAGCCACAGCGCCTCCGCCGCCATCACCAGCACCGCGGTAAAGTTGGTGGCCACTGCAATCGCTGAAAAAATCGTAAGACCGGCGTAGTTCTCCAGTCCTCCCAGCCGCCGCGCGCGGAACAGGAAAATCACCTGCGCGAGAATCCATGCCTGCATCATTGAATACATTCTCGCCTGACGGGCAATTTCGACCGACGGAAGCCCGACCGCAAAAATCAGCGCGCACAACGCCGACACCATGTAGATGCCACCCTTGCCGCTGTCGTCCGATCGTGTGGGCGTGACCGCCGACAGCACTTCCACCGTGAGGATGAATACCAACACAATCGACAGCGAACCGATTAGCGCTGGCAGCGCCCGCATCGCCGCCTCGCTTTCACCGAACACCCGCATCCATCCGTGTTGCGCAAGTTCGTAAATCGGGAACTTGCCCGAATCCAGCCGATGCTGTACCCGCAACACGTCCGTCACGCTTGGCGCTGCCGACTCGGCCCACGAAAGCGACTCGTCAATCGACAACTCGCGCGCGCCAAGGCGAAAAAACCGCAGCATCGTGCCCACCGCGACGGCCATCAGCAGCACTGCCCCAGCCTGTTCTCGCCAGCCGCCCGGCACAAAATTACGTTTCATTGACCTGTTAGATGCGCGAGGGGACTCGACTTCGGGAAATTGCGCGACGCCGCTGTTTCGCGGTCTACTATCCCGTGATGCCGACGCTCGCGCGAAGCCCTTTCCCGATCGCAATCATAACCGACTTCGGCTATCGCGACCATTATGCCGGTGCGATGAAGGGCGTCATTGCGTCGATCGCTCCCGGCGCAGCCGTGATCGACATCACTCATGGCATTCCCGCACAATCCGTCGTCGCCGGAGCGATCGCTTTGCGCCAGAGCTGGCGCTACTTCCCTGCGCGTACGGTATTCCTTGCGGTTGTCGATCCTGGAGTCGGCACCGCGCGCGCGCCAATTGCAATCGAGACTTCTGCCGGCGCACGCTTCGTCGGACCCGATAACGGCCTGCTGTGGCTCGCCGCGAGCCAGGCTGGAATCAGGCGAATCGTGAAACTGGCTTCGCCCCGCCATCGTCTTACCAACGTGAGTGCCACCTTCCATGGCCGCGACATCTTCGCGCCTGCCGCGGCGTATCTCTGGCGCGGCACCCCGATTTCCGCGCTGGGGCCCGCACTCCGCTCGATCGTGCAGCTCGATCTGCCGCGTCCCGTGGATTCGGCGCGCGAGTTGCGCGGTGAAGTGATCTATGTGGACGGCTTCGGCAATCTGGTAAGCAATATCGATCGCCAGGCGGCCGAACAGTTCGGCTCTCGCTTTCGCCACAAATCCCTTTCCGTTAGGATCAAACGCGGCGCGGCGATGCGATTACTTAATGCTTATGCTGACGCGCCCAAAGGTGCTCCTCTCGCAACATTCGGAAGCCTTGGCCTGCTCGAAGTCGCGGTTCGCGACGGCAACGCTGCCGCGCACTTCGCCGCTGGACCTGGCTCATCGGTGTCGCTGGCCGCGGCCGCAGGCCGCACTTAATCATGGATGAAATAGCCGCACACAAGGACGCTCCCACGGTCCTTACCAGTATTCCGCGCCACACCGCTGCGGTGGAACCGGCCGCGCGCTCGCTCGAGCCTCGGCGAATCCCGCCGCTCAACATCGCTCTGTTCTTGCTGACTCTGCTGACCACCACCACCGCCGGCGCGTACATGAATGGCGAGGAGGTCTCCTTCGCGCATCCGTTTCTCGCCGTTGCGGCGCTGCGCTCGGGACTCTCGTTCTCGATTCCCCTGATGATGATTCTCCTCGCGCATGAGATGGGACACTACCTGACCTCGCGCTACCACGGCGTCGATGCCTCCCTGCCTTATTTTATCCCGGCGCCGCCGTCCCCCTTCATCATCGGGACCTTTGGCGCATTCATCCGGATGCGAGCGCCTGCGCGCACTCGCCGCGTGATGTTCGACATTGGCGCCGCCGGCCCGTGGGCGGGTGTGATGCTCGCGATACCCGCCGTCATCATCGGCCTGTATCTTTCCGACGTGACGCCGCTGGACAAATCTGCCGGCGGTCTCGAGCTGGGCAACTCGCTCCTGTTTCTCGGTCTCTCGCGCCTGGTGCTGGGCGTCGATCCTTCGACCGTCAACGTGAACCTCAATCCGATCGCATTCGCGGGATGGCTCGGGCTGTTCGTCACCACGCTGAACCTGTTGCCGGTCGGACAGCTCGACGGCGGCCATGTGATCTACGCGCTGTTCCCGCGCCGTCATCGCACGATCTCGGTGCTGTTCGTTATCTCGTGCGTGCTGATGGTACTGGTGCCGCTTGCGCTCGGGCTGAATTTCTGGGGCGGATGGCTGCTGTGGGCTGTCCTGTCGGTCGCGCTCGGATTGGGGCATCCGTCCACCATCGATCGCGACACCCCGCTGAACCCACGCCGCGCTCTGGCGGCATGGCTTACCGTCGCGCTGTTCATCGTCACCTTCAGCCCGGTGCCTCTCGCTTTCGTGCAACCCGAGGCGCCTTTGCAGCCGCAGCAGGATGAACACTCTCAGGAAATAATCCATCACGTGCCGCACTACGACGAGATGCTGCGCCGTCTCGGTTGCGTCCGAATCTGAGCGGCATTTGATCGATCTGGATCGAGGTGAACCGCATTGGGATTGACCGACGGCTCGAACAAACCGACTCCCGAGACCAGGCCCCGCCGCCCGAGCTGGGACAATTACTTCATGACGATCACGCGCGAGGTCGCGGAGCGATCGACCTGCCTGCGCGCCAAGGTCGGCGCCGTAATCGTGCGCGACCGCAGCATCCTGGCGACCGGCTACAACGGCTCGCCGGCAGGATTGCCGCATTGCACCGAGGCCGGATGCCTCATCTACGAATCGCGCACGCCCGACGGAGAAATCGAGCAGAATTGCTATCGCACCATCCACGCCGAGATCAACGCGATCTCGCAAGCGGCGCGCAACGGCGTCGCGATTCGCGACGCCGACATTTACGTCACTCACACGCCGTGCATCCATTGCCTCAAGGTGCTGATCAACACCGGTGTGCGCACCGTGTACTACGCGCGCCCGTACAAGCTCCACACCATCGCCGAGATGCTTAAGCACGCCAGCATCAAACTCGTCGAGGTCCCCGCCGACAATCCTGTCACAGGCGCCGCATGACGTCCGACCGCCCTGCCCCAACAACGAAGCCCGCTTGCGGTATCTGCACGATGATCGATCGAATCAAGTCCGATCAAATCAAGTGCGATGAAATCAAGTCCGATCGGATCAAGGCCGGCAGCTTCCCCGATTTTATTGCGGAGCTGAACAGTTCCTACGTGATCCTCGGCGATCAGCAGCTCTATCGCGGCTATTGCGTGCTGCTCGCAAAGATCCACGCGACCGAACTTTACCTCATGCCCGCCGACGCCGCCCGCCTGCTCTGCGACGAGATGCGCCTAGTCGCGCACGCCATCGCCGCGGTCGTCAAGCCGTGGAAGATGAACTACGAATGCCTGGGCAATTCGGAGCCGCACGTGCATTGGCATCTGTTGCCACGCTACGAAACCGACGAAATGCGGCGCGGACCAATCTGGCTGCGCCCCGAGACCGAACGAAAGGTAATCCTTGACGAAAATGACCGCCGCGCGCTTATTGGATCGATCCGCAGCCAGCTTGCCGCCCGCTTTCACGACGCGCGCATCCCGCCCGGCTAGGAATCCAGCGTCGCCAACGAAAACGCAAATACCGCGCGCCGCCCTCGCACTCTCGTTCTTCGCGATCCTCATTTCAGGATGCAGGGCTCCGCTCCCCGACGCGGCCAGTCCCGCCGCGCAGCTCTACGCCCGTCGATGCGACAATTGCCACAAGCCGTACAATCCCCATGGAATGACGTCGGCGATGTGGGACACCAAGGTCCCGCTGATGGAAACGAAGATTCGAGCCGCCGGGATGCCGCCGCTTACTCCCGACGAGCGCGCGTCGATCCTCAAATACGTCGAACGCTACGCCGGCACCGATTAACTATACCGCGCGATTGTTCCAATTCCCCGCGTGGTGCTAAATCCTCAGCCACGGTGATCGCATGGCCGGCGAATCAAGTCGATGAAACCAATTCCAATCGGAACCACGGGAACTTACGCCAGGACCGTTGCGCCCACCGACCTCGCCAGTCAGCTCGACGCGTCGCTCGCCGCCGTCATGTCCACGCCGGCGATGGTCGCGATGATGGAGCTGGCCGCGATGGATGCCATCCGGCCGTTTCTCGATGCGGGCGAAAGTTCGGTCGGCATGTCGATCGAAGTACATCACAGCGCCGCGACGCCGCCGGGGCATCGCGTTCGCGCCAAAGCTGAAGTGACCAAAGTCGAAGGCCGGCGCCTCGATTTTTCCGTGCGCGCCTTCGACGAAGTCGAGCAAGTCGGCTCCGGGACGCATCGGCGCGCCGTACTTGACGCCGCCAAGTTCAACGATCGGATCAAAGCCAAGCGGAAAAATTAGCTGCGCGCAGGACACGACAATGACCAACGAAATTTTCGACCGCAACGAGGTGTACGTGGGCCGTGACTTCGGCGCCGTGACCGCCGACATCACCCCCGATCTGGTCGCGACCTACATCGCCGGCACCGGCGACGACAATCCATGGTACCGCGGCCCCTCTCCGCTCGGCGGCCCCATCGCGCCTGCGCTGATTCTCCACAGCGCGGTTTACCAAACGCTCCAATGGTATCTGCCGAACATTTACGGCAATCTGCACGCGCGCCAGGAATGGGAGGTGTTCGCGCCCGTGATGGTCGGCGAGCGGCTCACGACTCGCTCCGTCATCATCGACCGCTATCTCAAGCGCGACCGCGAATACGTGGTCAACGAAGTGCTCGTCAGCAACGCGTCGGGACAAATCGTATCGCGCAGCCGCACCCATCAGAGCTTCCTGCTCCCCGAACAGGCCAAACAGGGTTTCGTCGTCGATCGCGCGCGCGAAAAAGATTCGTCACGTTCATTCAAAATCGGCGAGCGCGGCGGCGATCCGATCGGCGCTCCGATGCGCACGATCACCGACGACATGTGCATGGCCTTCTCGGGACCGGCGCGCAACTATCACAACGACAAGCAAAAGGCCGTCGAGCTGGGATTCCCGGAAATTGTCGTGCAGGGGATGCTCTCGGTCTGCCTGGTGGCCGAAATGATGACGCGGCGTTTCGGCCTTGGCTTCCTGTACGGCGGCAAGATGGATCTGCGGCTGGTCAACGTGCTGTGGGGCAATGACGTCACCGGGCCGAAAGGATTGATCGTTGAACGGCGGCCCGAGGGGATACGCTCACGCGCCGAAGTGGAAGCCTGGTGCGACAAGGCCGATGGAACCAAGACCGTAGTCGGCAGCGCCAGCGCGATCGAACTGTAATGCCCGCGCGCTCGCGCCGTTGTTCAATCGTGAGCGCGAAAATCTTTCTTCTCGCCGCCGCCGCGGCGTCGCTGTTCGCCGCGGGATGCGCGAATCGATGCGACTACGCGCAGACCAAATGCCAGTACCAATGCAATCGCAATTACCAGGTATGCGAACTACATGGTAACGACGAATTCTATTGCCGAAACGAAATAGGCAATTGCGTGTCGTCCTGCGAGGCCGACCGCAGCAGTTGTCATTCGTGGCTATGGTATTAATCGCGAATTCCGCGATGGTCTCGGTCTGACCGGCAACACCGATGCGCTCGACCTATCCGGCAGCGTCGCCTCGCTACTGAGTCAGACCCGCGGTCGCGCCGACCGTATAGGTCAGAACCGTAACCAGCTGGGTGCCGAGGTCATAAACTCCTCCGGCGACCAGGAGTGTGCCCGCATTGACTTGACTTCTGAACTGCCTTCGCAGCCGGTCGACAGTGATGAGCACATTCTGGTTGGTGGCGAGCGGGATCACTAGCGCTGGATCGTTCGGGTTGCCGCCATTCTTCTTGACGATAGCTCTGGCCTGTTTGACCGCCGGAAAGATCAGATTCACAAATTGCAGGCTATGATTCTTCGGAAAGCTATTAACCGCGGTTGTCACCGCACCACAGACAGAGTGGCCAAGCACGAACAAAACCGGAGTCTCCAGATTGTTCGTGCCGTAAAGCAGGCTGTCGATCAATCTACCGCTCGCCGTATTGCCTGCCACGCGCGCCACAAACAAATCGCCCAGACCCTGATCAAAGATCAGCTCAGGCGGAACTCGTGAGTCCGAGCAGGAAAGGATCGATGCGAACGGAGTCTGGTGGTGATTCGCAAGACACACGCGACGGTCCGTATCTTCGCCCGGGTGCTCCTGGTCTCCCAACGCCCACCGCGCGTTGCCATCGATCAAAGCTGTCAGCGCTGTGGCAGGAGTCCTGGGGGCCTCAGGGTTGCAGACTTCGTCAGCCGCCAGCACCTCGTCGCGCCGGATCATTGGCGAGACTGCGGTCGTCAGGACGCTTAGTGCGCCGAGCCGTAACAGCCCCCGCCTGCTAATCGAATAAGGGCTCGTGGTTGTCATCAATCGTCCTTTAGGTTCGCTTTCGTCCGGGATTTTCATTTGAACCAGAATTTCCATTTTTGACTTTGCAAGTTTACGATTGCTACCCAATAGCCACGCCAGCGTCAACTCGGCGCCAGTCCGGCGGTTGTGGTCCGCTCGCAGCACTTGTCATTCGTGGTGTGAGTATTGAATGACTATTGCGCCGTGGTGAGCGCTTCGATGTCCGCAATCGACTTCGGCGTCGCCGCGGTCATCACTTCGCGGCCGTCTGGCGTCACCAGCACGTCGTCCTCGATTCGAATCCCTATTCCGCGGAAACTTTCCGGAACGTCCTCGTCGTCCTGACAGATGTACAACCCCGGCTCGACCGTAAGCACCATCCCGGGTTCGAGCACTCGCGACGCGCCGTTCACCCGGTACAGCCCCACGTCATGCACGTCCATGCCGAGCCAGTGACCCGTGCGATGCATGTAATAGCGCTGATAGGCGCCCTTCTCGATTATCTCTTCGGCCGATCCATGCAGGATTCCGAGCTGACGCATGCCATCAACCAGCACGCGCAGAGCAACTTCGTGCGGATGGTCGAAATGGGCGCCCGGTTTGATTGCGTCGATCGCCTTGAGCTGCGCGTCGAGCACGATTTCGTACAGGCTGCGCTGCAAGCCCGTGAAGCGCGCCCCGATCGGCGACGTGCGCGTGATATCCGCGGCATAAAAGTCGTACTCCGCACCCGCGTCGATCAGCAGCAGCTCGCCGGTGCGCATCTCGCGATCGTTGTTGATGTAGTGCAGCGTCGCCGCGTTGGGTCCCGACGCGACGATCGACGGATAGCTCGGACCCGTCGCCCCATTGGAGCGAAACGCGTAATCGATCTCCGCCTCTATCTGCCACTCGCCCGTTCCGCCGCGCGCCTTCATCATCGCGCGCTTGTGCGCGTCGGCCGAAATCGCCATCGCGCGCCGCATCGCCTCGAGCTCCGCCGGCTCCTTCTTTACCCGCGCCTCGTGAATAATGTCGCGCGGATCGATTATCGACGACGGCCCCACTCCGGTTCGCGGCCGCATCGTGTGCGCCCATCGAATCAGTTTCAGCACCCGCTCATCCATCTTCTCGTTCAGTCCGAGCGGGTAATGCACGCGTTCAGTCTTTTCGAGGTAGCGCGGCAGAATCTTTTCAAGTTCGTCGATGACGTAGGCCTTGTCCGCCCCGTACTCGACGATCGCGCCCTCGACTCCCGCGCGCCTGCCTGTCCACGTCTCGCGCTCCTTGTCGCGCGGGCGCACGAACATCACGAACTCGCCGTCCGGATGCCCCGGCGAAAGCACCGCCACTGATTCCGGCTCCGCGAATCCTGTCAGGTAGTAGAAGTCGCTGTCTTGCCGATAAACGAACTCGACATCGCCCGATCGCACCGCCACCGGCATGCTCGGCATGATCGCGGTTGCGCCCGGCGCGATCGCCTCCAGCATCCGCTTGCGCCGCGCGCGAAAATTGTCGTGGTTCCCGCTAAGCGCCATCGCAATTCATTACGCCACGCAGGCCGGCCTCACGCCAGCCCTCTGCATGCGCTCACGGCAAGCCGGCTCGCGGCACTTCCACTTGCGTGATTTCGATTTTTCCGCCCCGCGTCGCGCGGCATTTCTCCGGATCGGAACTCGGCGCCGTCGCCACAAACAGCGTCCGCCCGCCTGGGCCGCCGAGCATGCATGCGAACGCGTCCGTCTCCACCTTGATCCGCTCGGCGACCTCGCCGCCCTGCCGCACCCGAATGACTTCCGACTTCGTCGGACACGCCACCCAGATTGCATTCTCCGCGTCCAGGCAAATTCCATCGGGCGGACTGGTTCCCAACTCGGCCCACACGCGCCGATTCGTCAGCGATCCGTCCGCGCCGATATCGAACGCCGTCAAGCGGGCGGCGAATGACTCGCCGGCGACGAGCGTCCTTCCGTCCCGCGTGATCACCATCCCGTTCGGGAACATCAATTCCTCGGCCACGATACGCGCGACGCCGTCCGGAGCGACCATCACCAGCGTGGTCCCGCGCGGCTGCGCGCCCGCGTGCAGATCGAATCCAAAGTTGCCGACGTAGGCGCGCCCTCGCGCATCGACCACCATATCGTTGCAATCAAATGGCGCCAGCATGCTCAAATCAGCGGCCATCTTCAGCCCGTCGCGATCGAGACGCATCAGCTTGCGATCCCTCATCGACACCACGAGCATCCGTCCATCCGGCAACCATCCAAGTCCCGACGGCCGCGCCGGCGCCTCGCAGACGACTTCGCGCTTGCCCGCCATATCGACCGCGAGCACCTGATGCGCGTGCATGTCGGAGAAAAACAATTTCCCGCTGTGCCATCGCGGCCCTTCAGGAAACGCAAGCCCGTCGATTAAAACTTTCAGCGTCCGCATCGTGGTTCTGAACCTCAGTCCAGCGCGCCCTTCGTGCGCATCGCTTCGACTTCCGCCGCGCTGTAGTCGAGCAATCCCGTCATCACCTCATCGGTATGCTGCCCCAGCACGGGCGCCGCCGTCTTGATTTCGCACGGCGTGCCGCTCATCCGCCACGGGATTCCGCAATGCTGGCGTTTGCCGACCAAGGGGTGCTCGCGATAGACGAAGTAGCCGCGCTCATTGAGCTGCGGATCCTCGGAAAGGTACTTGGCATCGGCGCAGGCTCCGGCCGCGACTCCAGCCGCTTGCAGAGCCGTCACGACATCCGCGACTTTGCGCGTCGCCGTCCACTGAGTGACTATTGCTTCGAGTGCGTCTTCGTTGAGCTTGCGCGCGGCAAGCGTGGCGAACCGCGAGTCGCTGGCCAGCTCGGGTTTGCCCATCGCACGCGCCAGCCGCGCCCATTCGGCGTCGTCGGCGCATACGATCGACACCCATTGATCGACGATCTGGTCGAGGATTTTCTCCGGCAGATCGAGGCACTTGAAATTCCCGTGCGGCGCCATCTGCGGATCGCGATTGCCATTTCGCTCGGGCTCGCGCCCGTTCATCGTGTACTCGAGAAGCCCCTCCGCCAGCAGGTCGATCGCGCATTCCCACTGGCTCATGTCGATATATTGTCCCTCGCCGGTTTTCGCGCGATGGAACAGCGCGCTTATCACCGCGAAGGCGCCATGCACTCCCGCGTTGGGATCGGCGTAGCTGAAGCCGGCGTGCATCGGCGGAAATCCCCTATACCCCGTCAGCGCCGACAGCCCCGACAACGGCACCTGCGCCGGCCCGTACGACACGTAATGGCTCTCCGGTCCCGTGTCGCCGTAGCCCGACAGAGTAATCATAACTACATTCGGATTGACCTTCTTGACCGCCTCGTAGCCGAAACCCATCTTGTCGATAACGCCCGCCGCGAAGTTGTTGATCACCACGTCGCTCTGCTTGATCAGGCGCCACGCCGCTTCCCTGGCCTCGGGATGCTTGAAATTCAACGACAGCGATTTCTTGCCCTGGTTGTATTGATTGAAGTAGCCGGACTTGTTGATGCTGTCGAACACGCCGTCGGGCCACGGCGGCAGCATCCGCGTCACGCATGGCCGCGTCTTGGTCTCGATCCTGATCACTTCGGCGCCAAGATGAGCCAGTTGCAGGGTGCAGTATGGTCCCGCCCACACCCAGGTAAAATCGCAAACTCGAATATCCGACAGAGGAGGCTTCGCCATCGCTAAATCACACCTTTGCGCTTGAGTTCGTCGAGCCGCGCCGGCGAAAGCCCAAGCTGTGTCTTGAATACTTCCGCATTATGCTGCCCCAGCGTCGGCGCCGGCCGCCGAATTGCCCACGGCGTGCGCGCGTACTTCAGTGGCGCGCCCGGATACGTGTGCGTGCCCGCCACCGGCTGCGCGATCTCGGCGAAAAATCCGCGCGCCTTGAGATGCTCCGAGTTGATCAGATCGCCCATCGTCGATACCGGCGCGAACGGCACCCGCCTGGCCTGCGCCTTCTTATACAAATCCTGCACGGTCTGCTGGGCGACCCATGGTTCAAGCAACACTTTGAGCGCGTCCCAGTTCACCGCGCGCACCAGCCGATCCTTGAAAATCTCCTCTTCGGCCCATTCGGGATTGCCCATGATCTCCACGAAGTTGCGCCACTGATGCTCTTCGATGCAGCACAGAAAGATGTAGCCGTCTTTGCACTGCATCGGCGCGACCGGCGCCAGCGGCTTTTGCCCCCACCGCGTCGACAGCATTTTCATATACGGCCAGTATTCGAACGTCATCTCGAGCATCGAGGCGACCGATTCCTGCAGCGAGACCTCGACATGCTGCCCCGTGCCGCCGCGAAGCTGCGCGAACGCCGCCGCGATGGTCGCGGTCGCGCCATGCGCTCCGCCCTGGTATCCCGCCTGCTGTCCCGCGGTTTTCAGCGGCGGCAACTGCGGAAACTGCGGGGCGCCGTTGAGCACGCACACGCCGCCCGCGCACCAGGTTGTCAAATCCTCGGCGCGATAGTTGCGATACGGACCCGTCAGTCCGAACGGCACGATCGACGTCATGATCAACTTCGGATTCGCGCGGCGCATCCGCTCGTAGCTGAGCCCGACCCGATCCATCTCGGGCGGCGTGACGTTGTGAATCAGGATGTCGGCATCCGCCACCAGCTTCTCCAGGATCTCGAAGCCCTCGGGCTGCGTGACGTCGAGCGTGACGCCGCGTTTGTTGGTGTTGAGATAGAGGAACAGTCCGCTTTTCTCGGGATGCGCGACATCGCCGGGAAACGGTCCGCGCGTGCGCGCGCGATCACCGGCGCCGGGCCGTTCGATCTTGACGACCTCGGCGCCCATGTCCGCCAGCAGCTTGCTGCAATACGGCGCCGATACCATCTCGCCCACTTCAACTATCTTTAAACTGGATAACGCTCCCGCCATTGATACTCCGTCGATAAGAGATTGCTAAATTCTACTCCGGGAAAACCTGCCGGAACGGCTTCACCTCAACCCGCTCAAACACGCCGCCGGTCGTGTACGGATCGCTATTGGCAAAGGCGATCGCTTCCGCCTCGCTCTCCATATCCACGATGATAAGACTGCCGCTGCCGTCGGTGAATGGCCCTGCGATCTTCACCTTGCCGGCCCGATCCAGCGGCCGCAGATTGTCGAGATGAGCCGGCCTTACCCGCGGCCTCAGCGCAGCGCCGCCGGGTCCGTCATGGCCGATAATCACGAACAGCATCGCATCGTCCTTCTGAAGAAGTACGCCGAAATTAGCCCGTGATAATTAGCACGGCGCGGCTGCGCGGGCAAAATCAGCCGCAACCGGCGCGCGCGGCAATTCGATCAGGGACGGGAGGCGGGGCCGAACAACGGCGCGAACGCCGCGCGATAATGCCATGCCAGGATCGCCTCGAGCGCAGCCATCACCAGCGCCATCGGCAACATCGCCGGTGAGAGAAACAAGTGGAACGCGACGATGTTCACCAGCACGGGAGCCAGAATCACCAGCGCAAACGGCACCGCCACGCCCAGCACAAGCAGCGCTCCTCCTAGAACCTGGGTCCCGGAAATCAGCGCGAACATGTAGTGCGTCTGCCAAAGCGCGCCGAAGAACGCAGCCGCAGGCGGCGGTTCCGGAGGATTCGGCATGAAATGCAGCAGCCCGTTCAAACCGAAGACCAGGAACACCAGGCCCAAGAGAATACGAGCGACGATAACTACGATCCTCATCACCATTTCCTCCTGAATCACCCTGGCTAAGAGCCGGGGGCGCGCGGCAATCTCTTCGAGATCGTCAGGTTTCTCCAACGCCGTGTGAAATAAGCGGCGAGGGAGTTCTCCCAAGCACTCAAACTGCAGTCAGCATCGCAAACGTCATTGCTATGCGGCTGAATGCAATCTTACTCTTACATCGAACCCCTCATCACGAGAACTAATGGAGATATCATTGTGAGACACTCATTGAAAACTGCAGCTCTGTCTTTTGGGATCGCGGTGCTGTTCGGAACCGTAGCCGTCGGCTTCGCTCAAAGCACTGACACGACAAGCTCGACGAGCCAGACCACGACTTCGGCGCCGGCCCCGGGGGTCGTCGCGGTAGTCCCGGCCCCGGTAATGGTAGCACCTGCCCCAGTAGTCGTGGTGCCGGCCCCGGTAGTCGTGGCGCCAGCAACAACCAGCGAACACTCATCGTCATCTTCGAGTTCGAACGAGGGCTCGCCCGGTAGCAGCTCAAGTGAGCATACCTCGAACAGTAGTACCAGCAACTACTAGCAAGGTATCTCGCCTGCGGAGCGGCAGACCTGTTCGATGCGAATTAACGTCGCGTCGGGGCTGCCGCTCTGAGTGATCCCACTCTTCCCCTTTACTTGTTCTAACAGGGCGAAGCCCGCGTCTTTGTTTTAATACCGGGTGCAGGGGTCACCCATAGCGTAGTCGCGAAAAGATGCGCTGCGCAGATTTTCGCGTCTTCTCACTGCGGGTGCAGGGGCCGCAGCCCATGCCCAAGGAAGTGTGAAACCCACGGTGGGTTTCACATTCAATAAAGTGATCTACCCTTCCCGTTATATCGGGTCCTTATCCAGCGCCGAGCTCCACTTGCGCGAGGTGCGCCCTTCCCATCCGCGCTTGTGATACGCGTAGCCCACGATAAGCGGCACCGCGATCGTCGCCTCGCAATACACCATCTGCTCGTAAGTCGTATCGACCTTGCCCCAACTGCTGGCCTCTTTGAGCGTGCTGCCCGAGAGCGCGCCATCGCGCACGTCGGCCACGGTGATCTGAACCGCGTACTTATGCATCGGCACGTCATGCCCCAGCACCTCGGCAGCGACCACGATATCCTGTGCAAAATTTTTCGGCACGCCGCCGCCGATCATGAACAGGCCCGTCGTTTCGTTCTTCACTTTGAGCCGCGTCAGCTCGTAAAAATCCTTGGCGCTGTCGAGCGAGACCTTGGGTTTCCCGTGCCGCGCCGCCTGATGCGCCACCAGCCCGAAGCCCGCCGAGCAGTCGCTGAAGGCAGGACAGAAAATCGGCACCTCCTCGCGATACGCCTCGAGCACGATGCTGGCGCCGGTCTTCGCGCCCGTCTCGGCCAGGTACTTGCCCATCTCGCCGACAAATTCGCGCGACGAATACGGCCGCGGGTCGAGGCGGTCGGCGATTTTCCGGGTGGTCTCGTCGCACACGCGCAGTTCGTCTTCGTCGATAAGCGTGTCGTAGATGCGATCGATATGCAGTCCGCGCAGCTGGTCGTCGTCGAGCCCGTACTTGAAGCGGTCCTCGGCCATCCAATGCCTGAAACCGAGCGCCTCGAAGAAGTCCTGATCGACGATGTTGGCGCCGCTGCTCACGATCGCATCGACCATGTGATTGCGAATCATGTCGGCGAAGACCCGCTTCAGTCCGGCGCTGATCAGCGAACCCGCCAGGCACAGGATTATGCCGCAGTCGCGATCGCGCAGCATCCGATCGTAAATCGTCGCCGCGCGATGCAGGTCGCGGGCGCTGTATGCCATCTGCCCCATCGCCTCGACGATCGGCACGACGCTTTCGCGCGTGATATCGACGTGTTCGATCGGTTTTTTCAGAAATTCTGATTTGGCACTCATTACCGTTCCTCGCGATGTCGATTTACTCGCCGATAGTAAACAGCGGCCGGGTAGTACGCTACTTCAGCGGACCGATTCCGCCCAGCCCCGTCCAGTAGAGCATGAAGTATAGCGCACCGAGTCCGATCAGAAACGCGAACGCCGCGATATCCGCGGGCGTCACCTGGTACTCGATAAACGTCGTCGGCTCGTGGCTGAATCCGAAGCCGCGCGCTTCCAGAGCCATCGCCATGTTATTGGCCTTGCGCAGCGCGCCCATAAAAACCGGAATCACCACCGGCACGTAGCGCCGCACGCGCTCGATCGGTCCGCCCTGGTTGAAATCGTAGCCGCGCAGCCGCTGCGCATCGACGATCGTCACGGCCGAGTCGATAAACAACGGAACCAACCGGAATGAGAGCGAGATGGCGAAGCCGACGCGATACGGCACCCGCATCCGTTGCAGTCCGTAGGTGAACTCCTCGATCTTGGTGGTCGAAAGAAACAGCACCGACGCCGCCAGCAGCTCCGCCAGCTTGATCCCGCGCCCGACGCCAAATACCAGCGACAACCTGCTGACGTGAAAAATCGGCACATTCACCAGCACCGCACCGCGCCGGTAGAAAACCATCCACGCAATCGTCGTGGTGAAAACCAGAATCGCGAACAGCCATCGCAGACGGTAGAAGTTCGGCCACGAATCGGTAAGCTGCGCGACCCACAGCATCAACACTCCGATCGGAATCAGCAGCGCGATCGGATTGTCCACCCAGTACACCGACCAGAACATGACGAACAGCGCAAACACCTTGACCGTCGGGTGCAGCCGATGAACGAACGTGCCGCGATCGATGTACAGATAAATCGGCATCAGGCGCGCCCCCTGGCCCACGCGACGAATTCGCCGGTCGTCAGCGCCAGCGTGCCGAAGCGGCGGCCGAGCTCGGTGATCTCCGGCGCCCGGAATGACGACGAGCGCAGCAGTTCGTCCTGCATGAAAAACTCGCGCACGCCGCCGTCGAAAATCTTGGCGCCTTTGCGCAGCAGCACCACGCGCCGCGCATACTCCGCGACCAGCCACGGCGTATGGGTGATGATCACGATCGCGATTCCGGCGCGGTTGAGATCCCGCACCAGCGCCATCATCCGAAGCTGCTCGCGATGGTCCAGCCCGGTGGTCGGTTCGTCGAGAATCAGCATCCGCGGCCTGAGCACCAGCACGCTCGCAACCGCCAGGCGCTGGCGCTCGCCCTTGCTGAGCAGGAACGGGTCGCTCCCGCGCTCGTTTTGAAGGCCGACCGCCTCGAGCGCTTCATCGCATCGGCGCCGAATCTCGCCGTCCGCCAGGCCGAAGTTGCGCGGGCCGAACGCGACTTCCTCCTGAACCGTGGCGGCGAAAATCTGATGGTCCGGATTCTGGAAAACGTACGCGACTTCGCGCGCCGTCTCGGCCGGCCGCATCTGCGCGCGATCCTTGCCTTCGATTATCACGCGGCCCGTCGCCGGCTGGAGCAGACCGACAATTTGCTTGGCCAGCGTGGTTTTGCCGGAGCCGTTCTGCCCGACGATCGCGATGAAGTCGCCGGCTTCGACTCTGAGATCGATCGAATCGAGCACGCGCGGCCCGTCCCCGTAGCTGAAGCTCACATCCTCGATTGCCATAAACGCGGAGCCGATCGAGGCGTTTTCGGCAGTCGCCGGAGGTTCGGGTGCGCGGGGATCGGGGATGTTGCCAACAAAAGTTGCGGCCAGACGCGGGTAGGCGCGCACGATCGCGTCGTAAGCCTGCTCGACGCTTTGCGCTTGTGCGTCGATTCCGAGCAGTTTGAGTGCGTGGCTCAGTCCGGGCGGACGCACGCCGCATTCCCTGAGCAGGTCGGTGCGCGCAAAGACCTCGGCAGGCGGACCGTCCGCGGCGATTTCCCCCTCGCGCAATATCATTATCCGATCGGCGGCGCGCAGCTCCTCGGACTCGTGCTCGATTACGATCAGGCTCAAGCCTTGCGCGCGCAGCCGGGCGATCAACTCGAACACTTCCGCCCTGCCCTCGGGATCGAGATCGGTGGTCGGCTCGTCGAGCACGATAACCGACGGTCGCAACGCCAGCACCGACGCGATCGCCAGCCGCTGCTTCTCGCCGCCCGACAGCGACATGGGATCGCGATGCTCGAAGCCGCGCAGTCCAACCGCCTCCAGCGCGGGAATGATTCGCCGGTCCATCTCGGCGCGCTCCATGCCGACCTGTTCCATCGCGAACGCGACTTCATGCGCGACGTTGGTCGAAAACAATTGCGACTCGAAATCCTGGAAGACCATGCCCACCTTCGGCGCGACGTCGCAGACGCGAAGATGCTCGAGCGGCTCGCCTGCGATTTCGATCGCGCCGCGAAAATCGCCGTCCTCGAACTCCGGGATGATGCGATTGAGGCATTTGGCGAGCGTGGACTTGCCCGCGCCCGACGCGCCCATCACGCCGATCATCTCACCGGCCGACTGCACGAAGCTCACCGCTCGAAGGGCCGGACGATCGGCGCCGTGATAGGTAAACGTGACGCCCTGGACCCGAACTGCGTGCGGGCCGCGAGTTCCTGAAACAATTGCCGCGTCGATTTTCACATCATCAACAGGCCCGCGAACGCCAACAGCAGAAACGGGCCGGCGATTATTGCGACCGGCTTATCGTACGGGGCCACAATCATCCATGCGGGCAGAAACTTTGGCTCCCAATACCCGGTCGAAAGCAAATTTCCAAAAATCCAGGCGCCGCCCTCGCCCGCTATCAGCAGCGCGAAACCGCAGGCTCGAATTCCCACCGGCTTCAGCTTCACCTCAGGCATCACGTCGGCGTAAAGCATCCGGCCCTTTTTCACCCGCGGATAAACGGCCGCGAGGATGAACGGCGAGAGCACCAGCGCCGACACCATGTTGTTGAAGATGATCACGTTGCCGAGCATCGCGAACGGCCTGATGACGAGCACGTTGTCAGCCCATCCGACCAGGTCGGCGCACAGCACGCTCGCGGCCAGGCATGCGATCGCATACTTGAGAATTCCAAGCGGCGAGCGGCTGATGGGACTTTGGCCGCGGCCGATCAATTCCCAGACTTTGTACGGAATCCAACCGTAGGCCAGGTTCGCGAAGAAGCCGAAAATGTCGCCCGGCGAGACTCCGCCGAAAAAATCGCCAATCATATTTCCGATCGCCGAACCCCAGGCGGCCGCGGGACCGAACAGGAACGAGCAGACAATCGGAATCGCGTTGGCGGGGCGCAGCTCGGTCACGCCGGGAATCAGCGGGACGACCTTGAACGGCACCAGCACTGCCGCATAGAGCGCCGCCGAGATCGCGCATAGCACGACCATCCGCGTGTTGCGCCACATCAGGCGAAGATCGCTCATCGCGCCGCGCCCGATACGATGCGCGCGCGGCGCATGCCTGCTATACGAATGAAATGATCGACAGCCACGTTCATCTCGACGCTGACCAGTACCCCGACCGTTGCGGCGCAATCAAGCGGGCGCGCGATGCGGGAGTATCGGCGATGGTCGTGCCGGGAGTCGGGCCGGCGTCGAATCGAGCTGTGATCGAACTGGCAAAGAAATATCCGCGCGTCATTTTCCCGGCATTGGGATTTCATCCCGAGCAGGCCGAACATAGCGAACATGACGCGCTCGAGGCGCTCGAGACGATCGCGCGTGAGCGCGACTCGATTTGCGCCGTCGGCGAAGTCGGACTGCCATGGTACGGCGACCGCGCGGGAGACGCGGGCGTGCGGGACGCGGCGAAGCGGACGCTCGCACGCTTTGCGAAGCTCGCGGCCGCGATGGACCTGGCGTTGATACTGCATGCGCCGCATCGATCCGCCGCCGAAGCGCTCGCGATAATTGGCGAGGCTGGAGTGACGCGCGCGGTCTTTCATTGGCATAAGTCCGACGAGCAGACCACCCGCGCGATCCTCAACGCCGGATACTTTATTTCGCTGACTCCCGAGGTCGCCTACCGGGAGCGCGACCGGGATCTCGCCCGGATGATCCCTTCGAACAGGATACTGGTCGAGACCGACGGGCCGTGGCCGTACGGCGGCCAGTTCGCGGGGCGGTTGACCGAACCGGCGATGATCAAGGATGTGGTCGCCGCGATTGCGCATCTGCGATGCACTACGTTCGAGGAAATCGCCGCGGCGACAACCGCCAACACACGCGCGCTGTTCAGGATCGCAGAGTAATTAATTGTCCGTGAAATCTGCGCTGGCAGCGGATACAATACCGTCGCCATGCCGATCTACGAATATCGATGTGAGAAGTGCCGGCGGATCACCAGTGTCTTAACGACGCGCGTCAGCGAAAAGGTTGCCGCCGTTTGCGCGCATTGCGGGGGAAAGAAAATGCGCCGCCTGATGTCGCGGTTCGCGATGCCACGCAGCGAGGAGTCGCGAATGGAGTCGCTCGGGGATCCGTCAAAGATGGGCGATGTCGACGAGAACGACCCCAAGAGTGTGGCGCGGATGATGAAGCGGATGGGCAAGGAGATGGGCGACGAGTTCAACGGCCCGGAATTCGACCAAGCGGTCGAAGAACTCGAAGGCGGTGGTGATTTGGGCGATGACGGATCGGGCGACGACGATCTCTAGCAGGACTGGGCTGCGCGCGGGCTATTCCGCTTCGAGCATCACGATCGCCGCAGCCGCCATCCCGTCGCCGCGGCCTAGCGCGCCGATTCCCTCGGGACTCGACGCTTTCACGTTGACGCGCGCTTGATCCGCGCCGAGTGCGGCGGCGAGCCGCTCGCGCATCGCGTCGAGATACGGCCCCAGCTTCGGCTGCTCGGCGAAAATCGTGAGATCGGCGTTGCCCAGCCGCCATCCGCGGCCGCCGGCGAGCTTCCAGACGGCCCCGAGCAGCGCGATCGAGTCGGCGTCTTTATAGCGGGGATCGCTGTCGGGAAAATGCCGGCCCAGGTCGCCCGCGCCGATCGCGCCGAGGATCGCGTTGGCGAGCGCATGCGCCGCGACGTCGGCGTCCGAATGGCCGCGCAGTCCCTTGTCGTGCTTGATTTCGACGCCGCCCAGCACGAGCCGGCGGCCCGCTTCGAGCGGATGAAAATCGAATCCGTTGCCTACGCGATAACGCGTCGCCATTGCTCCAACCCTCGCGCGGGAATTACTCCCGCCAGCGCATCATTTGCACTGCGCCCCACTCGCGTTGACAATCGCTACTTCAGCCGCCAAGCTTTTTCTCATCGCCCGTCAGGAGGATCACCCGCGATGCCCGCATTTGCCAAAAACCCGAAATTCATCATCGGCACGATCGTGGTCCTGTGGGTGGCGTACGTCATTTACGCAAACTTCCAGATCGAGATGGTCACGTTTTACCTGCTGCCTTTCAACATACTGAAACTCCAGCTCAGGCTCTCGGCGGTGATAATCGGCGCTGCGATTTTCGGCGCCGTCGCGACCATCGTGATTCAGTGGCTATGGCGCCGGCCCTCGAACAGTTCATCGGCCGCAACCGCGTCGCCGTCAGGCCCCAAGAGCAGCACGGTCGCCTGAGCGCCAGCCTTCAGCAGAGTTTCGGTTGACGGACCGACCAGCAAACCGTCGGCGCGCGAGAGCGAGCTTAAAATCCCCGATCCCTGGCTGCCGGTCGGCGTCGCCAGCCAGCCGTCCGCGCCGCGCTCTAGTTTAACTCGCACAAACTCGGTGACGTCCCTGCCGATCTTGATATCGACGGCGCATCGCGCACGGACCCGCGGCAGACCGACGCGCCGCATCCCGCTCATCTTGAGGATCGCGGGGCGCGCGTACAGGTAGAAGCATACGAGAGTGGATACGGGATTGCCCGGCAGGCCGAATATCGGGCGGTAGCCGACGACGCCGAACTTGAGCGGACGCCCCGGCTTTTGCGCGACGCCGTGAAAAAGCTGGCGCACCCCCAGTTCGTCGAGCGCGCCGGTGACGTGATCGAACTGGCCCACCGAGACGCCGCCGGTCGATAGCACCACGTCGAAGGTCATCGCCTCGGCCAGCCGCTCGCGAATCTCGCGCGCGTCGTCGCGCGCCACTTTGAGGATGACGGCCTCGGCGCCGGCTTCGCCAATCGCGCCGGCCAGCGCGTAGGCGCTGGAATTGACGACCTGCGGACCGGCCGGCGATTGATCGACGTCCACCAGTTCGTCGCCGGTGCAGACAATCGCAACCCGCGGGCGGCGAATGACTTCGACCATCGCGCGATTCACCGACGCCAGCATCCCAAGGTCCGCCGGCTTAAGCGTCTTGCCCGCCGACATCACGAGATCGCCCAGGCGCAAATCCTCGCCGCGCGGCCTGATGGAATCGCCTTTCTCGGCGGCGACGAGAAACTCGACCACACTCCCGCTGCCGCGCGTCCGTTCGACCGCAACGACCGCGTCTGCGCCCTCGGCGATCGGCGCGCCGGTCATCGTGCGAACCGCCTCACCCGCGCTCACGCGCCGGGTCGGCATCTTGCCGGCGCCCACGGTCTCGACCACGGTCAGCTTGACCGGGCTTTTCTCCGACGCCTTGGCAAGATCGGCGGCGCGCACTGCGTAACCGTCCATCGCGGAGTTGTCGAAGCCGGGGATATCGCGCGGCGAGCTGATATCCTGGGCGAGCACGCGGCCAAGCGCCGCGACCATTGGAATCCGCTCGACCCCGAGCGCAGCTACGTTTTCGAGTACGATTTGCAGGGCTTCGTCGGCGCTAATCATGAAGGAAAGAGGATACGCCGCTTCGGCTCACGAATGAACCGGCGACCGGCCAATGCCGGTCTGGAGCAAGCAGCGAAAAGAGCCTGAAAAACTAGAATTCGACGTGCTGCGCGCTGGCGTGGGTTTCCACGGGAACGCGGACGCTGTACGACCGGTGGTAGGGAGGAACGACGTCGCGCAGCAACGCCGGGTTGAGATCATGCAGGCGCTGCAGCGTCGTCCCGTGATCGAGCGCGACCCGGCTCAGAGGAGTGCCGCCGCGAACCGGCAGCATCTGATACGCCGGTGGATCGTCGAGCTTGATGGGCGTGATGCCGTAGCTATTGGCATGATGCGCGATATACGCGACGGCCATGAAACGCCCCAGCAGCCCACGGGTTCGCCGCGGCAGCCGATTGCCGAACTTTTCGATATTGGGGCCGCGCAACGACCAATAACGATCGATCGCCTTATCGCCGTTGTTCCACGCGATCAGCGTCACCGGCCAATCGTCGCCGGCCTCGTCGTGCAAGGTGGCCAGATACTCGGCCGCTGCCTTGGTGGACATTACGGGGTCGCGGCGCTCATCGACGTAGCTGTCGATATGGAGGCCGAAGCGCTTGGCGGTGTCGCTATTGAACTGCCACGGACCCCTGCCGCGCTTGGAAAATTCGCTTTCGGCGAACGCCAGGTACACCAAGTCGTCGGGAAGGCCATAGCTTCTCAGTACCCGGACCATATCGGGCAGGTACGGGTGACTGCGGTCGAAGGTATCTTGGAGTTGGTCAGGGTAATTCAGAAAATCCGACACATAGCGGCGAACGGACCGATTAAGCAGAATCGGGAACGGCGCAACCGCCTGAGGCAGCGCAATCACGTATGGCGACGCGATCGGCTGGGCGCCGGCTTCCGCAGGAGTCTCGAGATCAAAGCCTGTGTGTTGTCCGACCAGGCTTGGAGGCGGGGCATACACCCCGGACGGAGCCTCGGGCGCGTAAAGTTCGTCAGCGAGCGCACGAGTGGACGCCCATCCGGCGACAGCCAAGGCCGCCAGCAGGGCAACAAACACTCGATAGATAGACTTCGTCCTAAGCATTCTCCTCCGAGAAGGTTGCCCACAACCGTACCGACCGATACGACCAGAATCAACCCATCGGCGGTGGATAATCTATTAAAAAGGCTAATGCTTGATAATCATATTTTTAATAATCCTTGGAAATGCTCACGAATTTTTGCGCTCAGAGGCGGGAATATATTCGCAAACTCCAGGCTTAGCCGATCAAGTCCTTTATGTTACGCTTGATAATCGCAGCGCTCCTGATGGCGACTGACCGAGGGTAAACTTGAGCCTCTGGCACGACATTATCGATAGCCTGACCGATGCGATCATCGTGCTTTCGCCCACGATGGAACCCCAAGCGGTCAATCCCGCGGCTACGACGATGCTCGGGGTTTCCCAAATGAGCGCCGCCACCGTGGCCGATCTCCTGCGCCAGAACGACTGGTTGGGGCGAATGGTCGGCGCGTGCCTAAAAAGCGGTCAGAACCTTGGAGACATGGAGACAGTTCTGACGGCGGGGCCTCGGGAACTGACGATTCGCGCCGAAGTTTCCCCCCTGCTCAACGCCGAGGGACGGCTCGCCGGGGTTATTCTCCTGCTTCACGACCTGTCCCACGAAAAAGGCGCCGCCGAGGCACGGACCACCGGCGACTTGAACCTGCAGCTGTCGCCGGCCGGCCTGGCCCATGAGGTCAGGAACCCGCTGACGGGCATCAAGGGCGCCGCCGAGCTGATGGCCGGGATGTTTCCCGATGACGGACGCGCGCAGCAGTACTGCAGCGTGATTCTCGACGGCGTCAATCGGATCGCCTCGCTGGTCGAGCAGGTGCTGATGGTCAGCGGGCCGCAACGCCTGGCGGAGGAGCCGGTCAACATACACCTGGTGCTGCACCAGGCGATGAGGATGGCGGGGTTGTTCCCGCAGCCGCCCGACGGTGTCGTGGTGCTCCAGGATTTCGATCCCAGCCTGCCCGACGTGGTTGGCGACGCAGGCGCATTGGAACGAACCTTCCTGAATTTGATCAAGAACGCGGCCGAAGCGATCGGCTCGTCGGGCACGATTCGACTGCATACGCGAATCGAACGGGATTTCAAAATGACCGCCGAGGGCCGCCACCGCCAGTTCCTGCGGGTCGAGGTCAGCGACAGCGGCGTAGGCATCGCCGAAGATCAGCTCGCGCAACTGTTCACCCCGTTCTTCACCACCAAGCCGGCCGGAACCGGGCTGGGTCTCGTGCTATGCCAGCGGATTATCGCGCTTCACGGCGGCAGGCTGTGGGCGCAGCGCGGCGGCGTCGAAGCCAAGGGCGCAGGCGCATCCAAGGATGGGATGACGTTCAAGGTGATGCTCCCAATCGTCCCGCCCGAGAAACCCCCGCAATGAGAAATCCGGGAGAGCGAAGCGAACGATCTCGGATCTTTGCCTCGCCCCGGTTAGGGCGTCGCCTCCGAGGCCAGCGCTCTTCTTTTGTGTCATTCTAGAGCGAAGCGAAGAATCCCGATTCCTTCCTCGCCCTGTCAGAGAGCTGTGCGTAACGAGCGCCGGACGCCGGAGCGACCGTCGGGATTCTTCCCCTTCGAGTACTCAGGGCTTCGGCTCAATCACACCACTTTCGCTCAGAATGACACGGGTGGCCGCTCGCTTTTTTGTGTCATCCTGAGCGCAGCGAAGGATCTCGCGCGCCAGCGCGTATAGCTTCAGCATCAACCTCCGGTTATGCAAAGCTCTCCTGTCAGGGCGAGGATGAAGGCGAGGGTCATTATCCAGCGCGCCCTGTTTCCCGTTTTTAATACTGGCCTCCCGTGCCCACGGGCGCGCGATTCAAGATTCTGCCTCCGCCCTGAGCGCTTTGTCGCTAAGCGCAATTTGTCGGCAGCGCGGCAATCCGCTAACTCCCCGCGCGCGCCGTCTCGCTGCGCGACATCTCGCAGTAACCGACGCATCGCGCGCCGAATCCCCGCCCGGCCCCAGATCGAACTGCTGACCTTGAGATCACCGCGAGACCCCACCACTGCAAACACCGCGCACCCGCCGCAGCGGGAAACACTGCGTACCCGCCGCAGTACCCGCCGCAGCGGGTGAACTGTTCAGCCTTACGCTCGATCGCCCGCCGTGCTACTCGATCACGTTATGGTCAACAGCCAGGATCCTGCACGCCCTCTCGCTCGAAAAGTCGCCCGACGACTCACCACCGGCCACAACGACCCTTGCGTTTCCCGCAAAAATAAATTTGACGGAACAAAGCTAGCCCTGGAGCGCAGCCGTCCCAAAACCACAAGGGATTGTGTATTTCTCCCTTTCCCTGCCGATCGACCCGGTCAAGATTGCGCCGCTTCCACTCGTAACGGCGGCGTAATGCTTAGATTTTGGGCGACTCTCAGCCCATTGGCGATAAGATCAAACTTACTGTTACGATTGTAACCCGTGAGCATGATGACCATGGGCGCAAGCGCATCGAACCAGAACCTCGCCGAACGTGTGACGGATCCCGGCGCCGGCGCCGCGGTTCTGATCGCCGACGACGATCCCGCAATTCGCCTCGTTTTGCGCCATCGCCTCGAAGCCGACGGCCATCGCGTCGAAGAGGCGGTGGACAGCTCGGCCGCGCTTGCGGCCCTGCGCACCAATCGATTCGACGTCGCATTGCTCGACATCATCATGCCGGGCGCGGGCGGACTCGACGTATTGTCTGCCGCGCACGCCGACGCCGTCCGCACGCTGATCATCGTGATCACCGCGGCCAGCACGATGAACAACGCCGTCGAAGCGATGAAGCGCGGCGCTCACGACTACCTGACCAAGCCGTTCGCCAATCTCGATCTGGTCGCGGCGGCGGTCAAGCGCGCGGCGGAAGTCGGCGCGCAGGCCGCGGATCTCAACCGCCTGAAAGACGAGGTGAATCGCCAGCTCGTCGGTGGCGAGATAATCGGCCGCGGCCCTGCGATGCAGGAGGTTTACAAGCTGATCGGGCGCGTCGTCACCAATGACGCCACCGTTTTGCTCAGCGGCGAGAGCGGCACCGGCAAGGAGCTGGTCGCGCGCGCGATCCACTTCAAATCGGCGCGATGGCGCTCGCCGTTCGTCGCCGTCAACTGCTCCGCCATCCCGCACGGTCTGCTCGAGAGTGAACTGTTCGGGCACGAACGCGGCTCCTTCACCGGCGCCTCCGAGCGGCGCGCCGGCAAATTCGAGATGGCCGACAGCGGCACGATCTTCCTCGACGAAATCGGCGACCTGCCGGTGGAATTGCAGCCCAAGCTGCTGCGCGTGCTGCAGGAGCGCGAGTTCAACCGGGTCGGCAGCGCCGAGACGCTCAAGCTCAGGGCGCGCGTAATCGCCGCGACCAACCAGAACCTCGAGACCCTGGTGGCCGCGCGCAAATTCCGCGAGGACCTGTACTTTCGGCTCCGCGTGATTCCGATTCAGATGCCGGCGCTGCGCGAGCGGCGCGAGGACATCGCGGAGCTGACCGATTATTTCGTCTCCAAGGCCGCCCAGGAGATGGGCGCGCGCGCCACCACCATCAGCCCCGAAGCGCGCGCCAAACTGGAGTCCGCCGATTGGCCGGGTAACGTGCGCGAACTCGAAAATGCCGTGATGCGCGCCGCGCTGCTCGCGCCGGGCACTACCATTGGCGCCGACGATGTCGAGCTCACGCGCCGTGGCCGCGCGGGCGGCGCAGCCACCGCGGCCGACGCCGGCGCCACGCTCGGCGATGTCATCTCGGGGCGCATCGCGGGATGGTTCGATTCGCCCGGCGGCGAGGAACCGCGCGACCTCTACCATCGGCTGGTGGCGGAAATCGAGCGTCCGCTGGTCGAACTCGCGCTCAAGCGCGCCGGCGGCAACCAGGTGCGCGCGGCGCGGATGCTGGGGCTCAATCGCAACACGCTGCGCAAGAAGATCACCGACCACAAGATCGTACTGACCAAATTTCCGCCCGCATGATGCGGCTGCCCTCGCATTTTTACGCGATCGTCGATCCGGCCGGCGGACACGAGCCGGTCCGGCTCGCCGAGATTTTCCTCGACGCCGGTGCGCGAATCATGCAGCTGCGGCTGAAGGATGCGCCGGGGCGCGACTTTCTGGCGGCAGCGCGCGCGATTGCCGGGCTGTGCCGCAGCCGCGGCGCGATTCTAATCGTCAACGACCGGGTCGATATCGCGATTCTCGCCGGCGCGCACGGAGTGCATCTTGGCCAGGAGGATCTTCCGCTCGAGGCGGCGCGGCGGATCGCCGGTCCTGGCAGGATAATTGGAATTTCGACTCACACCGTCGAGCAGGCGCGCGCGGCTGAAAATGGCGGCGCGGACTACATCGGATTTGGGCCGATGTATTCCGGCGGACTGAAGCACATCGCCGCGGGGATGGGCCTCGACCGTCTTCGCGCGATGCGCGCCGCCGTAAGGATTCCGATCGTCGCGATCGGCGGGATCACCGAAGCGCGAGTCGCGGAAACTCTCGCGGCCGGCGCAGACGCCGTGGCGATCATCACCGACGTGGTCAATGCGCCCGACATCGCCTCCAAAGTCCGCTCGCTCCTCGCGCTGGCGCGCAACTGACTAAAGCCGCAAGCTGCGATTGGGAGTCGTTGGACCAAGGTCACCTATTTTTAGCGCAGGCTTCTTGAAATAGTGCCGGAATGATTCTGCAATCGATCGAGCGACGGCTGGTCAACCTATTGCGCGAGATGGCGCCGACGGTTCTTTTTTTCTTCGTCGCGTTCCTGCTGATCGCCGTGATGTACAAGCTTTTCGTCGCGCAATATCTGATCGAGTTCTCTGCGTTCACCAGTGCCGCCGTAGCGGCACTGGTCCTCGGCAAAGTGATCCTGCTCATTGACTGGGCGCAATCCGAACACAACTTCGGTTCCCATCGGCGCATCGTGGTGATTGCATGCAAGACCTTCGTTTACGCGTTGGCGGTCATTGCGTTGGGAATTGGCGAACGAATCCTTAAGGCGGCGCGCGAGGCACACAGCCTTAGCGAAGGCGTCAACGCTTTTATCGCCAGTGCCAACCTCGACCGCTTCCTGGGCCTGGTGCTGCTCATCAGCATGGTCGTTTTTCTCTATCTTTTGATGCAGGAGATTGAACGCGCGATGGGCAAAGGCGCCCTGTTCCGTCTCCTCTTCAAACGGCCCGACCCAATCCCCGACGGCGCTCTGCCACGGACGCCGTAAATTACCGGTCTCCTGGCTATGCGCTGGCGGGGAGGGGCGCTGCGGTTTGGCGGGCTTGCTCTGACGCTAGCGATCGGCACGAAAATGCTGCCGCCGCGCCCAGCATGCACATCACGACGAACACTTCGAACGCGGGCGCATAGCTGCCGTGCAGATCGTAAATCTTGCCCGCGCCGACCGAGCCGGCGAACGCGCCGATCGTGTTGAAGACGCCCGCGATACCGCCGATCGAGCCGAAGCGCTTGAGCCCGAGCGACTCCGCCACCAGCATCGGAATCAGCACCAGCGGCGCGCCGAGCGACAGTCCGAAAATCAGCACGAACGGAATCAGCACGGCGGTTCGCGCCGCACCGAATATCAGGATCATCCCGACGCCGGCGGCGAGAAAGTTGAACGTCAGCGCGATTCTTGCGCTCACGCGATCGGCAAACAGGCCCATCCCAAGCTTGCCGAAGGCCGCGAACACGAACCCCAGGCTCATCATGCCGGCCGCGAATGACGGCGTGTAGCCGAGTTCGGTGAGATAGGTGATCAGATGCAGAGTCGCGCCAGCCGCGACCGCGGCGAAAAAGAACTGCGCCGCGGAAATCATCCAGAACGAGCGCGCGCGCAGCGCTTCGCGCAGTTCGAATCCCGGCAACGCGTCGCTGGCCTGCGCGACGCTGACGCCATCGGCCTGCGCCGGGCGGGTCCTGACGACCAGGATTATCAATGGGACCACGATTACGAATATCGGAATCGCCAGCGCGACGTAGCCGGCGCGCCATCCCCCGCGCACGATCGCGAAGTTCCCGACCATCGTCATCGCTGCACCGCCCAGCGAGGTCCCCGCGAAGGCCAGGCCCATCGCCAGCCCGCGCCGCGCACCGAACCAATTGGCGATCACCAGCGAGCACGGCAGCAGCGTCGATGCGCCGATGCCGACGCCAAGCAGGATGTACGCGCCGAACAGCGGACCGAAGGAATCGACGCGGCTGGCGATCAGAAGAGCAACGCCGGTCATGATTGCGCCGGCAACCATCACGACCCGCGCCTCGACGCGATCGAGCAGCCATCCGATTAGCGGAGTGCTAAGTCCCGCCGACAGCGGCAGCGCGGCACCCTGGAGGGTGGAGAGCTGTGCGCGCTTCCATCCAAAATGTTTCAGCAGATGCGGAAAGAACAGGCCGCCGGTGTTGTAGCCGGAGCCGAAAACGAACACCAGCGTGACAAACAGGCTCGCGACGATGATCCAACCCTGTCGTTCCCGCTGCGTCATCCAAGACTCCCCGAGTCGAGACTTATAGCGGCGCGACGCAGCAGCGTCGAGCGCGAAAAGCTCGATCGGTGCGCGCGACCGATGGCGCCCCTGGCTATTCGAGCGCGGTGATCGGGATGAAGCCTTCGAGCCCGCTCTTCATCCGGATTTTCATGTAGTTCAGCGAGAGGCCGACGATGTGAACATTGCGGCCCCGGTGAACCTCGGCGAGTTTTTTCGCCCATCGATTCGGCTTTTCGAGCACACCGGCGTCGTGGGTGAGCACGAAGTCCTTGTCGGTCGGCGTCACCAGTTCCACCGCCGACGGATCGATGTATCCGGTCTGCCCGTTCTTGAGCTTCACCTGCAGATAATAGTGAGTGGAGCCCGTCACGATCACGAAATTGTCCTGCGACACTTGTGCGATATGCTTGCTGCTTTTCGCGGGCGCGGAATAGACCGGCACGCTCTGAAGCAACTTCAGCCGAGCCTGCGCCGGTTCGATCTCCGGTTCGCGGACGGTGTTTTTACTTTTAATCGGCGCGCGGTGCACAGGGGGCTTTGCCGCCGGCGCGGGAAGGTAGGGCATACCGGCTGCGGCCGGCGCCGACGATGGAGAATTGACCGGCGCGGGCGCGCTCTCGCCGCCGGCCGGGACAATCGAGGTCGCCGGAACGTCTTCCTCGCCGACTGGCGCCGTGAAGGCCGGCGCCGACCATGCGAGCATCGCCACCGCCGCAACCGCGGTAACCGTTATCCGCGCTGAACGAAAATCACGATGAACCATCTTCCTCTTCCTCCTCTCCTCCTCGACTTGCGAATTTATTCTAGCAGGCTCCGCACACGGTGCATCGGACCACGTCGCACGGAGGACTCTGATGCTCATGATGCGCCTTTTTTCGTTCCGCGAGCAGAAACCATTTGTGAATGTGATGATCGATAAAGTCCCACGGCAGCAGCTCGTCGTGGGCGTAAGCACGGGTGACGAAGAAATCGGGGTCGGGCAAAGATGAAGCGTTACTGCCCGCCTGGACTTCGCGATGAATCTCCGACAACTCGTGCCAGATGGCTCCGGAACCTTCGCAGCCCGCGGCTTCCAGCCGTTCCAGGATACCGCCGACGCGGCGATCGCCTCGCGAGACCATCGTCTGGAAATACGCCTCGCGCGGCGACTCGGCATCGAGCTCGACCTGTCCCAGCCGCGTCAGGCGCTGGCGCAGCATCGCGACCTTGCCCTTGATCGATCGCGCGTCCTGCATCGGGTCCCATTGAAACGGCGTCCACGGCTTGGGCACAAACGGATTGAGCGACACGGTCACCGACCCGATGCGGGTGCGGCGCGCGCGGGCGCGCTCGAGCACCTTGGCCACCAGCTCGGCAATCGCGAGCACGTCTTCGTCGCGCTCCTCGGGCAAGCCGATCATGAAATAAAATTTCAGGTTGCCGACGCCCTCGCCCAGCATCATGTCGGCGGCGCCCAGAATCTCGGCCTCGGTAAGATTCTTGTTGATGACCTTGCGCATCCGCTCGCTGCCCGCCTCCGGCGCGACGGTCACGCTTTGATTTCCGCCGCGCGCCAACGCCGATGCGAGCGCGGGCGAAATGCAATCGGCCTTCAGCGACGAGGGCGACAGCCGGCCGCCGCGATCGGCGACGGCCGATGCGATGTCGGCGACGCCGGGAACGCTCGCCATCTCGGCGCCGACCAGGCCGATCACCTTGCGCTCGCCAAGACCGCGCTCGGCCTCGGCGATTAGAGTTTCAGGCGCGCGATAACGAATCGGCCGATACATGAAACCGGCCGCGCAAAAGCGGCATCCCCATTGGCATCCGCGGCTCGCCTCGACCAGGAACATGTCGCCGAAGACGGATTCCTCGGTGAGAATCAGCGACGAGGTGGTAAAGCGGTTGAGGTCGCGAATCAGGCGGCGATTCACCTGCGCGCTCCCGGGGCCGCTGTAATTCACCGCGGCGAGGCGGCCGGCGTCGTCGTAAACGGGAGTGTAATAGTCGGGGAGGTAGGCGCCCTGCACGGATGCGAGCGCGCGCAGTTGATTGGGCGTCGCGCGCGTCGCCTGCCATCGCTCGATGAACTCCGGGACCATCTCCTCGCCCTCGCCAATCAGAAACAGATCGATGAAATCGGCGATCGGTTCGGGATTGAGAAAGACGGCGGAGCCACCGGCGATGATCAGCGGGAAATTGCGGCCCGCGCGCTCAGCACGACGAGCCGGAATCCCGGCCATCCGCAGCACGGTCAGGACATTGAGATAGTCAGTCTCGAAGGAAATCGAAAACGCGAGGATGTCGAAATCAGAGAGCGGACGGCCGCGCTCGAACGAGACCAGACGCTCGCCGCCGCCGCGCAACGGGTCGCGCTCGTCGGCGTCGGGGATGAACGCGCGATCGGCGGCCACGGATGGATTGGATTCGAAGATGTGAAAAACCGCCTGGAAGCCGAGGTTGGCCATCCCGAGCCGGTAGATGTTGGGATAGATGACGCAGACCGAGATGTCGCCGCCGGGATGGCGCTGGTAGAGCACTTGTTCGCGCGCGATGCGCTCGAGCGCACGCTTACGCGGGTACATTCGCCTTCTTTGCCGCCGGCATCATCATACAGGTTATCGCCGGGTCGATGGCCCGCTCAAGAGCAGCGGCAATCGCGCGCTCAAAGCGTTATCCGGTCGCCTTACCAATCTCGTGCCCTCGACCATGCGGGCGCGGGACCCGATGCTGCTGCCGAAGCGATACTGCCCGCGCGCGACAACGGAGCGCAGCCTTAACGGTGCGTGCAGGGGTCACCCCTGCCCGCGCGCGAAGTGATCGAGCAGCGCGCGCCCCTTTCCCAATTTGAAGCTGTGGCTGAGCGCCGCGGTGACGTAACCTTTCGCGCCGCGGACCGCGTCCTCGAGGCTCATCCCGCGCGCCAGATGCGCCGCGATCGCCGCCGAGAACGCGCATCCCGTGCCATGCGCACCGCCGCCTGCTATTCGCGGGCTCTTGAGCTCGATGAAGCGGCGGCCGTCGTAAAACAAATCCGTCGCGGATGCATCGTCCTTGCGATGCCCGCCCTTGATGACGACCGCTCTGGCGCCGAGCTTGACGATCTTGATTGCGGCCTCGCGAATCGCCGCCTCGGAGTCGATTCGAATGCGCGCGAGCGCTTCGGCTTCGGGAATATTGGGCGTGACGATGCGCGCGATGGGAATCAGGCGCTTTCGAATCGCGCGTTCCCCTTTCGGGCCAATCAGCCGCGCGCCGCTGCTCGACACGATCACGGGATCGACCACCGGCGCCGGCAATTTGAGGCGTTCGATCGCGCGCGCCACCGCCTTGACGATCGCCGCGCCGGCCAGCGCACCGGTCTTGACCGCGCGCGGCGCGCATTCCAGCGCGAGAGTATCGAGCTGCGCCTCGACCATCTCGGTCGATACGTTTTCGACCCCGGTAATTCTCGAGCTGTTCTGCGCGATCACCTCGGTGATGACCGAGTAGCCATACACGCCGAGTGCGGCGAAGGTTTTGAGGTCGGCCTGCAGACCGGCGCCGCCACCGGGGTCGCTGCCTGCGATGGTCAGTGCGACAGGATGTTTGGAGTTGGGAGGGGCCACGAATGGGCGCTTATGCGTTGCAAAAATCTTATCTAACCGCGCGGCCAAGCGAAAGATACGCGCTTAGTTGATCCGCCGTGGAAGCGCGCGATACTTTGCCTTGAGATGGAACTGTCGATGCGGGCGATATGGCGGTAAGAGGCGAATCGGAATTTCTCAACCTCCCCTTCCAGGAAAAGCTGGAGTTCCTGTACGGCCTTCCCGCGCGCCAGAAGCGCGACCTGATCCTGTCCGCGCCCGAGGCCGAGCGCCTGGTGCAATCGTTTTCGCCCGAGACGCTTTTCTACACGCTCAAGGAAATCGGCAGCGCCGACGCCGGCGACCTGCTCAGCCTGGCGATGCCCGAGCAGGTCAAGTCGCTCTTCGATCTGGATTGCTGGAATCGCGATCGTCCCAACATGCATCGCATGCGCGAGTGGATCGAGGCGATGGCCGACGGCGGACGGCGCAAACTGGCCGACGCGCTGATGGGCCTGGACATGGAGATGATGTCGCTGTTGCTGCGCGGCTACATAAAAGTGCATCGAATCGACGACCCGGCGTCCTCGCCCGACGCGACGGCGAATCGCTTCACGCAGTACGACGAAAATTATTTGATCGAGTTCATCCGGCACGACGCAATCTCGCAGCACATCTCGGACTTCATCGAAGAAGCGTTCGAGCGCGACTACAACTACTTCGCCGGGCTGATGGAAGAAATCTATTGGGGCGTCGAAGCCGAGCTCGAGGAAGAGGCCTACCAGTTCCGGCGCACGCGCTTGAACGACCGGGGCTTTCCCGACTTCTTCGAGGCGCAGAGCGTGTTCGCGTACCTCAAGCCCGAGCAGTTTCTCAAGATTCGCGCGGGATATGAGCCGCCGAGCCGCGCCGATCTGCCCGACGATACCGAAGTGATCGCGCCCGAGATGGCGCCGGCGATTGGCGACGGCGACGTCTCGCTGTTCAACACCGCGCTGACCGCGGGATTCGCGGCGCAAGGCAAACGCCAGCTCCGCAGCGAGATGGCGATGGTCAGCAACCAGGTGCTGGTTGCGCGCGCGGTGGATTTCGGCGATCTGGAGGCGGTGCGCGTCGCGGTCGAGATGACCCATCATTACTTGAACCTGGCGCTCGAGCATCTGGCCGGCGGCGACCTGCAAAGCGCGATCGAGCATCTGCGCGATACGCCGCTGAAACTGCTCTTTCGCCTCGGCGTGAGCTTGACGATCGATCTGCGCGCCAGCGCCGAGGCCACGCTGAAGAAACTCGGCCTCTCGACGGTCAAGGTGCGCGAGATCTCCTACCTCGACTCGCCCTACCGCGAGGCGCTGGCCGGCTTCATGGCGCGGCAGCCGCGATTTTACAGCGGCCTGGACGGCAGTGGCGCGGTCGAGATGCGCGATTTCAGCAGCATGCGCGATCTGCATCTGAGCTACGCGATTCTCGATCAAGTCGATTCGGCCGCTGAATTGTTCCGCGCGATGTTCGCGATCGATATCGCATCGCCGAACTTCCGCGCCCAGATGGCGGCGCGGGAGATTCGCCTCAGTCAACTGGTGCTGACCGGGCTTGCGCGTTTGGCGCTGGACAACCGCCTCGCGATCGATCCAATCGAAGGCGCCAGGCTGACCGCGATGCGCACGGCGATCATGACCGGGCAGCCCGGGACGCTCAACGATGAGTTTCGCGCCAGGGTGCATCAGGCGCTGGCCGAGCGGCTGGACGACGCGGCACGACGGCGCACCGCCGCCTTCCTGAACTCCTGCCTGAACCTGCTCGAAGAAGAGTTCGCCAACCTGGGCGGCGAACGCGAGATCGATCCGCGCTATATCGAAAGCGTGCTGGTGCGCCAGGGCTAAGGCTTCGGCGCGGCAGCGGCGGCGGGCGAACTTTCAAGCGTGACGGTGCGGCTCGAGCCGCCGCGCATCAGCGTCAGCGTCACCGCGCCGCCGCGCTTGGCATCCGCGACTTGCCGGCTGAAATCGCCGAGCGCCGCGACCTCGCGATCTCCCACCTTGACTACGATATCGCCGCGCGCGACGCCCGCTTTCTCCGCCGGCGAAGAGACCCCCGACACCAGCACGCCATGTCCGCCGGCGGGCTGGCCGAAGTAGCTCGCCAGCTCGGGAGTCAGTTGCTCCACGGTCAGTCCCAGCGCCTGCGCGGTGGCGGGGATTTTCCCGCCGGCGCCGAGCCCCAGCGTGGGCGCCGACCCGAAAAGTTTGTTGTTCACGTAGATCGGCGCGTTCATGCCCATCGCCAACGCGATCGCGTCGCTGGGCCGGCTGTCGATCGAGTAACGGCCGCCGTCGAGGTAAATCGTCGCGTAATAGATCTCGTCGCGCATATCCGCGATCACGATTCGATCGACGCGATTCCCGGTCTGCCCGATGATGGAGCGAATCAGATCATGCGTGAACGGCCGCTCGGGCTTGATTCCGTGCAGCGCGAACATGATTGCCTGCGCCTCGCCCTCGCCAATCAGGATTGGCAATTCGCGCGACTCGGTCTCGTCGAGCAGCAGCACGTAATGCGAGCCCGCCCCGTCGTCAAAGCCGACGCGCGCGACGTGGACTCTGACTTCGTCGGGCGAAAGTCCGGTGGCGGTGGACGGCTTGGATGGCGAACGGCCGCATGAGCAGGCCGCCACGACGGCTGCGACAAGCAGCAGGCAGAGATGCCTTCCGCTTACAGCCTTCATAGTCAAACCTTACGCGCGTCGAGCGCCAGATGCCAAGCGCATCGCGGCTGCGTCTCCCTTTGCTCAGCCCCGGAACTCGCGGGCCACGATATACAGTTCGGAAGATCCCGGGCGGCTGGCTTTGGTGCGCGTCACTTCGACCTTTCCGAAATGCCGCTTGAATGAATCGACGATGTCCTTGAATTGCGCGCCCATGAAGAGCTTCACCACCATCGCGCCGCCCGGTTTCAGCATCGTTATCGCGAAGGTTAACGCGCAATCTATCAGCTCCCGCGAACGCGCCTCGTCGCGCGCGGCAATCCCGGTCAGTTTCGGCGCAAGGTCGCTGGTCACGAGATCGGCCCGTCCGCCAAGCTCGCTTTGCACCCGCGCGGCGACAGTTGGATCCAGGATGTCACCGGCGATCGTGATCGCACCGGCTGGCGGATTCTTCACTTGCGCCAGATCGACTCCGACCACGCGTCCGCTCGCGCCCGCCGCGGCCACCAGGATCGCCAGCCATCCGCCGGGCGCGCATCCCAAATCGACGATTCGCGCACCTCTGCCGAGGAGCCGGTTGCGCGCAATTATTTCCTCAATCTTGAACGCCGCCCGCGACGGCAATCCCAGCGCACGCGCCTTGCGGTAAAATTTGTCGTGTGGTTCGTAAGTCGGCACGAATTCACCCGCCTCGACGCCCGCTCGCTTTGCCGCGCGCGCTGGAGCCGCTATCCTGATTGGCTCCGCGACTAAGTTTTGAAGCTGCGACGGTCACCGTGAAGCTCGACGATTTGAATCCTGAACAGCGCGCCGCCGTGCTTGCGCCCGGCGGCCCAATACTCATCCTGG
>NZ_DATCTO010000033.1 GCF_036567905.1 Candidatus Binatus sp. | reverse complement strand
CTGCGTTTGGATTGCCCGTTCTGCCCCCTTTTCATTGACCACAATCCCGATGATCTCCACGTCATCGGGGGGATCGAGTTCTTTCAACACTTCTTCCGAGTCCGCCATCTGCGGGACAGCCTTAGGCGATACGAATGACACCGCGTCAATATGCTTGAACCCCACGCTAATCAATGCCTTCAGATAGTCCACTTTCAAACCTTCAGGGATCATGCCCTTCAAGCCTTGCCATGCATCCCGCGGACATTCGATTAACTTGACCTGCTCACTCATAGCGAAAGTCTATCCACGGATTTCATGGATTCACGCAGGTCAATAACTTTTTCCCAAACCCGTGTAAACCCGCGTAAATCCGTGGCGAAAGAAGTTAGGTTTGCAGCACTCCCACCTTGAACTCCGGCACATCCGGATTTAAAGCCGCCGCCTCCAGCGCCTGCGTGATCGCATCGCGGGTCTCGATCGGATCGATGATCTTATCAATCCACAGCCGCGCCGCGCCATAACGCGGATCGGTCTGTTCGTCATAAGTGCGCTTCACCGATTCGTAGAGTTCCGTCTTTTCTTCTTCGCTCAGCTTCTTGCCGCCGCGCTCCAGTTGTTTCACCTTAATCTCGACCAGGGTTCCCGCCGCCGAATCGCCGCTCATCACTGCATACCGGGCCGTCGGCCAGGCAAACACAAAGCGCGGGTCATATGCCTTCCCGCACATCGCATAGTGTCCCGCGCCGAACGATCCTCCGACGATGACCGTAATCTTCGGCACCACCGAATTCGCCACCGCATTCACCATCTTCGCCCCAGCTTTAATAATGCCGCTCCACTCCGCGTCCCGCCCTACCATGAATCCGTTCACATCGTGGAAGAAGACCAGCGGAATCAGATTCTGATTGCAATCCATGATGAACCGGGCCGCCTTCTCCGCCGATTCGGTATAAATCACGCCGCCAAACTCGACGCGCTTATGGCCTTCGTGATCCGTCTGCTGCGCATGCAGTTTCTGGTTCGCCACGAGACCGAGTCAGCGGCCGATTCGGCCTGGGAAGATTTCAAGAAGAACGAGCAACTGCAGCGCCTTCACAACATTGCAGGCGACGAGATGGAGGTGCTTTCGCGAGTGGCGTTGCTCGGTGACGTGCGCTCGCCGCGCGACTTCATCTATATCCTGAACACCGTGCGCCACGCAGTCGGAAGATAGGAAGTGTCCGCAGCGCCGATTCGACTTCAAGCGCAACCGATTCCTTCCAGCCGCGAGAGGAATTGCTCCCGCGTCTTTTGCTTGCGCGCGCCAAAATCACCGGTCTGGCCAAGATTGCATCGCACAGCTTAAGCTCCACTGCATCATGGGCGAGCCTGCACGTGCGCGCGATACCCCGTCTGGAATTGCGCGATGGCCGCAACGCTATACGGTCGTCGCGCTGTTCTTTCTCGGCACCGCGCTTTGCTACATCGATCGCATCAGCATCTCGGTTGCGATAATCCCGCTTGCCCGCCAATTCGGCTACACTTCCGCCGCGCAGGGGTTCGTGCTGTCGGCGGTGTTCTGGGGATACCTGTGGACGCAGCTCGTCGGTGGATGGATGGCCGATCGATTCGGCGGCCATCGCGTGCTGGCGGCCGGGGTCGCGATCTGGTCGCTGGCAACCTTCGTTACCCCTTTCGCCGCGGCCGCGACATTTTCCGCGCTGCTCGCGGCTCGCGTGCTGCTCGGGCTGGGCGAGGGGGTGAACTTTCCATCGATCCACAGTCTCACTGCCCGCTGGACGTTGCCCTCCGAGCGCGCGCGCGTGCTATCGGTCAACTATAGCGGGATGTACGTGGGCACCGTCGCCGCGCTCAGTGCAAGTCCGCTGATTATCACGTCTTTCGGATGGCCCGCATTGTTCTATATTTCGGGCGCGCTCGGCGCAGCATGGGTCGTAGTCTGGATGTACCTGGCCGCCGACCGGCCTGAGACCTCATCGCGCATCGGCGCCGCCGAACTCGAACTGATCATGTCGATGCGCTCGGCCGCGCCGCGCGCGGTCCGGGTGCCGTGGGCGGCAATCGCGCGCGAGAAAGCGGTATGGGCGATCGTCGTCGCGCATTTTTGCAGCAACTTCGGATTTAACATTCTGCTGCTCTGGATGCCGACCTATCTGCATCACACGTTTGGCGTGCCGCTGGAACGAGTCGGCGGGTATTCGATAATTCCATGGATCGCGACCTTCTTCACGATAAGTTTCTCGGGCTGGCTGGCCGACGCCCTTATCGCGCGCGGCCTCGGCGTCGGCACGGTGCGAAAGTCGATGCAGAGCGCGGCATTTGCGATCGGTGCGATATCGCTGCTGACAGTGCCCGCGGCCGGTTCACCGGCGATGGCGATTGCGCTGCTCACGCTCGCAGCCTCGGCTAACGGCATCAGTTCCGCGGCCTTCGGGGTGAATCACCTGGACGTCGCCCCGACCTACGCCGGAATCCTGATGGGAATCTCGAACACTATCGCGACCATCCCCGGCATCGTCGGCGTCGCTGCAACGGGGCTGATTGTGCAGGCGACCAGGTCGTTCAGCGCGGTCTTTTTTCTGATCGCGGCGGTCTATGGCCTCGGAATGTTCTTCTACCTGCGATGGGCCAGCGGCGAGCAGATGATCTGAAGTCTCGCGCGCGGCGCGGCACCGGCTTTCCGGTGGCGCGGTGGCCGGGAGGCGGGCTATACCGTGAGCACGAACGGGAGCGCGAATAATCGATGAACCAGCCCGGCAAACTCTCGCCCTACCGATGGATTATCGAAGTCCTGCTGCTGCTGCTGTTGACCACGCAGTCGCTGGCCTGGCTCGCGCCCGCGCCGATACTCCAGGAAATAAGGAACGGGCTCAACATCTCGCTTGGCGATGCGGGCCTGATCATCTCGATCATCGCGCTATGCATCGGCGTCTTCTCGCTCTTGGGCGCCGTGGTCGCCGAGCGGATCGGCGCGCTGCGCGCGCTGGTGATCGGAATCTGGTTGCTGGCGATCGGACAGGTCGCCAGCGGCTACGCGCCTGATTTCGCCGCGCTGCTCGCCTGCCGCGTGCTGGAAGGGGTCGGCTACGGACTCGTGATCGCGCCGCCCGGCACGCTCACGATGCAATGGTTCGGCGCAGGCGAATGGCCGTACATCAACATGATCAACTTCGCCTTCAGCTACGTCGGACTCACCGTCGTGTTCCGCGCGACACCGGCGCTGTTCGCGGCGGTCGGGTCGTGGCGGATGGTGCTGCTGTGGTACGGCGTCGGATCGGCGGGCGTCGCGCTGTTGTGGACGCTTTTCGGCCGCGAGCGCCGGATTGAAACCAGCGCGTCCGCACCGGGCGCGGTCGAAGCGCCGGCCCAGCGCGGGTCAGCGCTGATGGAAGTCGCCAAGATGCGCAACGTGCTCTTGATCGCGGCCGGGCTGTTCGGCGGGATGTGGGTGTTCCAGATTTACACCGCGTTTTTACCCGAGTTCTTCCGCACCTACCGCGCCATGACGCTCTCCCAAGCCTCGCTGATGACGCAGGTGCTGCCGCTGGCCGGCCTGTTCGCGGCGTTGGGCGGCGGAATCGGCACCGGGATATCGGGGCTGCGCAAGCCGTTCACGTGGCCGATCGCGTTCACCAACCTGATCGGATGCGCCGGCGCGATTGTACTGCGCGATCCGATGTGGATCAGGCTCTCGCTGGTGCTGGTCGGGATCGGAGCGGCGGGATCGCTCGCCGCGCTCACAACCCTGCTGATGGAATCGCCCGGCATGAACCCGACGCGGCTGGGAGCCGCAATCGGCTTCGTTTGGGCCGTCGGCTACCTCGGCGCGTTCATCTCGCCCTTTCTCGGCGGCGCGCTCGCGGCGCGGATTGGACTGCGCACCGTGATGCTCGGCTTTCTGGTCTTCCAATTCCTGCCGATCGTGATGTTTTACTTCCTGCCCGAAACCGGGCCGGGCCGCGCGCGTTATGAAATCGCCGCCGCCTCCGCCGCGCCGTAGGTTCCGCTGCTTACCGGCTACGACTTGCGCGCCGGATGAGGCGCCACCTTCATCAACGCCGCGTGCAGCGCGGTGTTGTCCGCGATCAGCCCTTCGAGCTTCACGTTGCGCTGATTGAAACGAATCTCGCGTCCCTTGATATCGGTGATCACGCCGCCCGCTTCGATGACCAACGCCGCTCCGGACGCGATGTCCCACTCGCTTTTTGGCGAGCGCGTGAACGTCGCGTCGGCGTTGCCCGCCGCGACCATCGCGAGCTTATACGCGACGCTGCCGGTCGGGCTCACTTTCAGCACTCCGCGAAACGCCTGCCACTCGCCGCGCGCGGTTTCGCTGCGGCTGGCAAGCACGGTCGCGCCTTTGAGCGTTCGCTTGCGCGTGACCCGCACCCGCCGCGCATTCAAGTGACATCCGACCCCGCGCGCCGCCCAGTACATCTCGCGCTTGATCGGATTGTACGTCACGCCGAGCACCGGCACTCCATCTTCGACGAGCGCGATCGCGACCGCGAACTCGGGGATGCCCTTGATGAACTCCTTGGTGCCGTCGAGCGGATCGACGATCCACACGCGCCGGCATTTCAGCCGGTCGTCGTTGTCCGCGGTCTCCTCCGAGAGCCATCCGTAGCCGGGAAATGGACCGCGGAGCAACTTCTTGATTGCGCGATCGGCCTCGAGGTCGGCCGCGGTGACCGGATTGTCGTGGCCCTTCGATCCGATCTCGTAACCGCCACGGCGCCAATGACCGCGCAAAATCTCGCCGGCGGCGCGCGCGGCCTTCTTTGCCAGCGCTAGCTCCCGGGTCAAGTCATTGGCGGGCGCATTCGCGCCAATTCGCGGCGCGACGCCGCGTTTCGCGCCGCGCTTGAGTGTCATCGATTCTTCCATCGTTCCTTCCATGCCTGGAGATGCGCCACGGAGCGCCCGGCGACAGTCCACCCTGTGGGCCGCGCAGATACTATCTTCACCTCGACGGCGATTCCATCGCAGACTGGTTTGCCCTATGTGCGGTCACGAACCTAATATGGCGGCGGGCATCGGCAAAAGAACCTCGTCGGCTTGGGGAGCATCGATGGCGGTTATCGCGATCAGTCAGCAGATCGGCAGCAGGGGCGTCGAGCTCGGCGAACTCGCGGCGCGGGAACTCGGTTACCGGTTCCAGACCGGTGAGCAACTGATCGCCGAGACGGCCAAGCGCTTCAACGTGAGCGCCGAGCAGGTGAAATGGTTTGACGTGCGCAACCCCCACTTCTGGGAGCGGAAGACCGAGGGCAGCCGTTTCGCCGCGTACTATCGCGCGGTTTTCCTGCAAGCGGCCGCGCAAGACCGGATCGTCTTCGCCGGACGCGGTTCGGCGCATTTTCTCCCCGAAGGCGGATGCGGCATCAGGGTGCGCACAATGGCGCCGGTGGCCGCGCGCATCAAACAGGTGGCGAAAGACGAGAACCTAGCAGCGGCGACGGCCGACAAGCGCGTTCGCGACTTCGACACCGAAGTGAAAGCGCGCACTCAGAGTCTGTTCGGGCAGGATATAGACGACCCCGCGATTTACGACCTGGTTATCAACACCGCGCGCCTTTCGATAGCGTCGCACGCGAAAACTCTTGCGGCGCTCGCGGCGCATATCGACAGTGAAGGCGCCCCGGAGCGAATCAAAGTGATGCGCGACGCCGCGATCGCTGCTCTGGTCAATGCGGCATTGGTGGCGCATCCGAAAATTCGCGACGCGCAGATGTCAGTCAATTGCTCGGCGGGATGCGTGCGCGTGAGCGGTCCCGGACTGGTGCCGCCGTGGGACGATCTCGTGATCGGAGTCGCGCAGACGATCGAAGGGGTCGCATCGGTCGAGGTCGGCGCCGAAGAAGACCCTGTAACCTTGACCACCAGCTAGATGCTCGCCGCGGGTGCTCCTGCATCGGCGGCCCGCGAACTCGATCGCACTTACCCCGGCGCGGCCTGCCATGCTATCTTCGCGCAATCCGTTTTACCCGATGCGCTCGCTTATCATCTTCTTCGCCACTGGAATCTATTCGGGTTACTCCCCGATTGCGCCGGGAACCGCGGGCTCGGTGGTCGGGCTGGCGGTAGTATGGCTGGGGTTCGGCCCGCTCTGGATGCATTCGCCGGCGCTGTGCTTAATCGTCTTCGCGATCGCGTTTGCGATCGCGTGCTGGATTTCCGATCGCGCCGAGAAAATATTCGATCAGCACGACGACTCGCGCATCGTGATCGATGAAGTGCTCGGCATGGCCGCCACGATGTTCGGCAATCCGCTGACAGTCGGCTGTCTGATCCTGGGATTCATTCTGTTTCGAGCGGCCGACGTGATTAAACCGTGGCCGGCGAACCTGATCGATCGCCGCGTGCGCAACGGCGCAGGCGTCATGCTGGATGATTTGGCCGCGGCGATTTATGCCAATATCGTGCTGCAAGTGATCGTGCGCGTGCTCTGAACGTACGCGCCCGCGAGGAGCTCCCGATGATTCAAAGCGCTGTGATTCTTTCAACCGGCGACGAAATCACCAGCGGCAAGGTCGTCGATACCAACGCCAACTACCTTGCCGACAAGCTCTCGGAAATTGGAATCGATCTGGTCGCGGTGATTACCGTCGGCGACGTTCCCGAGCGTCTGGAATGGGCATGGCGCACAGCCGTCGGGATGGGCGACGTCGTCATCTCGACCGGCGGCATCGGACCGACCGCCGACGACCTGACCACCGAAACCGTTGCGCGCGTCGCGGGCGTGAAATTGTTGCGCGACGAGGCCACCGTCGAACACATGCAGCGCATGTTTGCGGCGATTGGCCGCCCCATGCCCGAGAACAACCTCAAGCAGGCGCTCTTTCCTGAAGCTGCAACGGTCATCGAGAACCCGCTCGGCACCGCGCCGGGCTTCAGGATGCCGGTGCGGCTCTCCGGCCATACCGCGCATCTGATCGTCCTGCCCGGCGTGCCCCGCGAAATGAAACCGATGATGGAAAATACGGTGATACCGTGGATCTCCGCCAATCGCGGCACCGACAAAGTTTACGCGGTTCGCGTCTTCCAGACCTTCGGGATGAGCGAGTCGGCGCTCGACGAAGCGGTGGCGGGATTGATCAAACCGGAAGAGGCCAAGGTCTCGTTCCGCGCGAGCTTCCCGCAGATTTCGCTGAAGATCAGAGTCGAGGGACAACCCGGCGAAGTCGATCGCAGGATCGAAGAGCTGTCGGCGCGGGTGCGCGAGAAAATCTCGCAGTTCGTTTACGCCGAAGGCGATACCACGATGGAGGAAGTCGTCGGCCGCCTGTTCATAGAAAGGAAATTTACCCTGGCGGTCGCCGAATCATGCACCGGCGGGCTGATCGGGCATCGCATCACCAACGTTCCCGGCTGCTCGCAATATTTCAAGGGCGACCTCGTCACCTATTCCAGCGACGTGAAGTCCGGCGTGCTCGGCGTTTCGCAGCAGACGCTGAAAACGCACGGCGCCGTGAGCGAGGAATGCGTGCGCGAGATGGCGGCCGGCGTTCGCCAACGCACTGGCGCGAGCGTGTCGGTCGCGACCTCGGGCATCGCGGGCCCCGACGGCGGCACACCGGACAAGCCGGTCGGCACGGTTTGCATCGCGCTGTCCGCCGACGATCGGGGCGTGACCCGCCGCTACCAGTTCCGCGGCACTCGCGACTGGGTGAAACTGATCACCTCGCAGGTCGCGCTCGACTGGTTGCGGCGCTACGCGCTGGGTCTGCCGATCGCGGACTCGACGCTGTTCCGGCGCTAGCGCGCCCCGGCTTGATGGCGCGCTCGCATCTCCAATTCAGCTCGCGTGCTTGACCTCGCCGTTGGCGGCTGCGTTGGCGGCGGCGGTAAAGATATCCATCGGCGCCAGCGGCAGCCGGCGCTTGCGCTTCAAGTCCGCAAGCTCGATCTCGGCCTTGGTCTCGGCGTTGCGCTGACGGATCGCCTCGAGCTTGTCGCCGAGTTCGGAGCCGGCGATTTCGTGATTGACGCCCGCCTGCGCGAGCATCCGCTGAATCGACTCGCGCACTTCTTCGAGCGCGCGGACGTCGTCGTCGTACGAAATCTCCTCGAGCGCGCGCTGGATTCGGACCCGCGCCTGCGCGTTCTTCAGCCGCGCGATCATTCGCACCTTTTCGACCTTGAGCTTCTCGATCTCGCCCTTGAACGCGATCAAATTCTTCTTCGCGTCCTCGGCTTCCGAAGTCAGTTCGCCGAGCTCTTCGCGCAGCCGCGTGCAATCGCCGTCGAGGATATGCTTGCGCTGAATCAGAATCAGCGCGCATTGATCCTCGTTCATGTCGGCGGCCTGCCCCGCTTCTTCATCGACTTCCTTCATCTCGGCGAGCTTTTCGCGCAGCTCGCGCTCGAGCTTGTTGCGCATGTAGATGACGCCGGCCGCCGCGGTCTTGAGCTGATGATAGCGCCGCACCCGATCCGAGATTGCGGACTCGTACACCGCCTCGGGGTCGCGCGCCTCGCGCGCCTTAATCCAGCGGCTGAACTTGCCTCCGATCAATTTGAATAATCTTGACAACACTTCCGTTCTCCTTTCGGCCCCGAGCGCGATTCGCCCGCGCAGCCGCCGGTCGCTATAGTTTCAGATCCAACGCCGGACGCGACTTTTGTAATCGGCGTAATCATTGCTGAAGTGCCGCTCCAGCGTTTCTTCCTCGCGCGGAATTACCATCCGATCGATCACCGCAAAGAACACCGCCGGCGCCAGTAGCATCGCGATCGAACTGAAGAAAATCGCCAGTCCCGTCAACATGGCCGCGACCCCCAGGTACATGGGGTTTCGCGTCCAGGTGTACGGCGCCTGCGTGACCAACGCGGTCGGCTCGCCATACGGATTCCTGGTCGTCTCGCGGGCCTGGAAGATCGCGGCCGCGAAGCAGGACAGCCCCGCGCCGAACGCAACGACCAGCAGGCCGATCACCTGATACCATCCCACCGTGCGCTCTTCGGGCAGGAGGAAGTGCAGCACCAGCGTGGCCAGCACCAGCGCGCCCGCCAGCACCGGCGGGTAAATCTTCATCGTCGAGAGCACAGTGCTCGTGGACTGAGGTTCGGTGGAGTTCATCGCTTGGCGTCTCCGTGTCTGCGCGAGATCAATTTCCGTCACCCTTGGGCGCGAGCCCGATGTCCGCGAGTGTGATCCCGAGTTCGCGCATTTTTTGTTGAAAGCTTTGCCGGTACATCCCGGTTCGTTCCGCGGCGCGCGAGATATTGCCACCGGTCGCCCGCAGCGCGCGGACGAAAAAATCGCGTTCCCAATCGCCGACGAATTTTTCTTTCGCCGCGCGAAACGTCAGCGCCGGGTCGATCCCTTCTCCGGCCGCAGAGGTGTGATTCGACGCGCCCGGCGCGGGCGAACTCGCGTGGTCGCCATCCGGTTCCGAGCCGGCGAAGAGATCTTCGGCGGTGATCTCGGCGCCCGGCGACAGGATCACCGCCTGCTCGATCGCCGCCTTGAGCGAACGCGCGTTGCCTTTCCACGGCGCCTCGACACACGCGCGCATCGCCTCCGGCGTAAGCTGTTTCTCCGGCGCGGAGAAACGCTGGCACGCCTCCGCGATGAAGTGCTGGACCATCAGCGCAACGTCTTCGCGCCGCTCGCGAATCGGCGGCACCCGAATCTCCACCACCTTCAGGCGGTAGTAGAGATCCTCGCGAAACTTCCCCTGCGCGATCATCGCTTCGAGGTCCTGATTGGTCGCCGCGATTATCCGCACGTCCACGCTCAGCGGTTGATTCCCGCCGATCCGCTCGAACTTCTGCTCCTGCAGCACGCGCAGCAATTTGGCCTGCGTCTCGAGCGCCATGTCGCCGATCTCGTCCAAAAACAATGTGCCGCCGTCGGCCGCTTCGAATTTGCCTTCGCGGCGCGCGACGGCGCCGGTAAAGGCGCCCTTTTCGTGGCCGAACAGCTCGCTCTCGACCAGCTCGCGCGAGAACGCCGCGCAATTGACCGGGATGAACGGCCTGCGCGCGCGCGGACTTCGGAAATGGATCGCGCGTGCGACCAGCTCCTTGCCGGTGCCCGATTCGCCGCGGATCAAAACCGTTACGTCGGTCGGCGCGACCTTGTCGATCGTCTCGAACACGCGCATCATCGCGCGCGATCTCCCGACCATATTCTCGAAAACTCCGGTCTCCAGACGCACCTGTTCGAGCAGCTGGCTATGCGCGCGCTTGAGCAGCTGCGTCTCCATCACCTTGCGCACTTTCAGGCGCAGCTCGTCGTTGTCGAACGGCTTGGGCAGGTAGTCCTCCGCCCCCGCCTTCATCGCTTCGACCGCGATTCGCTGCGTGCCGAACGCGGTGATCATCAGCACGGCGCACGCGGGATCGAGTTCGCGGACCTGCTTGAGCAATTCGAGCCCGCTCATTCCCTTCATGCTGAGATCGGTGATGATCACGTGGAACAGGCCGGCCTTGACCTGCTCGAGCGCTTCCTCGCCCGACTGCGCGGTCTCGACCTCGTAGCCCTCCTTGGTGAAGAGCCCCTTGAGCGCGATGACGATTCCGCGCTCGTCGTCAACTACCAGCAATCGGCCTTTCAATTGCGGGCCCTCGAGCTCTCGGTGGACGGCGCGCCCGATACCAGCGCGGCGATCGGCGCGTCGGCCGCGC
>NZ_DATCTO010000032.1 GCF_036567905.1 Candidatus Binatus sp. | reverse complement strand
ATAGTCGGCGTCGATGGTTCCCGGCGAATTGATCAGCGCGAGTCCCTCTTTCAGCGCGCGACCGCTGCGCGGACGCACCTGCCCCTCGTAACCGGCCGGGATCTCGACGGCGAAGCCGGTCGCAACGGCGCGCCGCTCACGCGGCGCCATCTCGATCGGCGCGCCGATGTCGGCCATCAGATCGATTCCCGCGGCATGCTCGCTATGGTAGGCGGGAATCGGCAGCGCGCTTTTGCGCAGCCGCGCAATTTTCACAGTCGGTCGCATCGCTGCAATCTCGTATGGCGAATTGGCCGCGCGATCGCAAGCGCGCGCTGAAGAGAACTGCGGGCTACGCGAGCGGGGCGAAGACGTCGCGGCCGATTTTGCGACCCTTCAGATCGCCCAGCAGAACCATCGCGAGCTTGTCGGGCTGGAACCATGACGACGCCAACTCGACGATGTTGTCGTTGGTGACGGCCTCGATTCCCGCCGACAACTCGTCCATCGACACGTCGCGGCGGAAATAAATCTCGTTGCGCGCGAGCCGATTCATCCTGCTGTCGGTGGATTCCATCCCAAGCAGCATGTTGCCCTGAAGCTGGCTCTTGGCGCGCGCCAGCTCGGCCGGCTCCAGCCCGTCGCGCTCGACCTTGCGCAGCTCGGCGATGGTGACTTCGAGCACTTCATCGACCCATTCCGGATTGGTGCCGGCATAGACGCCGAAGTAGCCCGAATCGATGAACGACGAGATGAACGAGTAGATGCTGTAAACGCGGCCGCGCTTCTCGCGCACTTCCTGGAACAGCCGCGACGACATCCCACCACCGAGCGCGGTGTTGAGCACATAGGCTGCGTAGCGGAGCCGATGCGACTGGCTGATGCCGGGGCCGCCGATGCAGATGTGCGCCTGCTCGAGATTCTTTTCCCGGTTCAGCACCAGCGGGCGGTCAACCGGCGGCGAGAATTTCTCGACCTTGCCGTCACCGGCGACGCCGCCGAACAGGCCCGCGCATTTAGCGGTAAGACGCTCGTGCTCGACCTGGCCGGCGGCGGCGATAAAGACGCGGCTGGAGCGGTAGCGCGCCGCCATGAACGAAGTGAGCTGCTCGCGGTCTATTTTATTTACCGTCTCGGTCGAACCGAAAATCGGTAACGCGAGCGGATGACCCTTCCAGAAATTTTCGGTGAACAGGTCGTGGATGAAGTCGTCGGGAGTGTCCTCGGCCTGGGAGATTTCCTGCAATACGACCTGGCGCTCGCGCTCTATTTCGGCGGGATCGAAAACCGACTCGAGAAAAATGTCCGCGAGCACCTCGGTCGCCATCTCGAGGTCCTTGCCGAGCACCTTGGCGTAGTAACAGGTGTACTCCTTGCCGGTGAAGGCGTTGAGCACACCGCCGACGGCGTCGAAGGCCTCGGCGATTTGCGCGGCGGTGCGCTTTTTGGTGCCCTTGAAAAGCAGATGCTCGATGAAATGCGAGGTGCCGTTTTCGGCCGGTTCCTCGTAGCGCGAGCCGTTCTCGACCCAAATTCCAATCGACGACGACACCACCTGCGGCATTGCCTCGGTCAAAATCCGCACGCCGTTGCCGATGACGCTCTTTTGAATCATTCGCCGGTTACTTATCCTTGCCGGATTCCTGCCCGGCCTCGCGCATCGAGAGGCGGATCTTGCCGCTGCGATCGACGTCGAGCACCTTCACGTTGATCTCGTCGCCCTCGTGCAGCACGTCCTCGACGCGGCGGATCCGCTCGTTGGAAATTTGCGAGATGTGGAGCAGGCCGTCGGTCCCCGGCATTATCTCGACGAAGGCGCCGAATTCGACGATCTTGCGGACCGTGCCGTGATAGATTTTGCCGACTTCGGGCTCGGCAGTGATCGCCTGGATCATGCTGATCGCTTTTTCCATCGCGACCCCGTCGGCCGACGCGATCAACACCGTGCCGTCGTCCTCGATATCGATCTTGCAGCCGGTCTGCTCGACCAGTCCGCGGATGACCTTGCCGCCCGGGCCGATCACTTCGCGAATCTTGTCGGGCTTGATGTGCAGCGTGACGATTCGCGGCGCGTAGGTGGAGACGTCCTTGCGCGGCGTGGACAGCGCCTTCTCCATCACGCCGAGGATGAACAAGCGAGCGTCGCGCGCCTGATGGAGCGCCTGGCGCATGATGTCCTTGGAGACGCCGCCGGCCTTGTTGTCCATCTGGATCGCGGTGACGCCGGCCTTGGTGCCGGCGACCTTGAAGTCCATGTCGCCGAGGTGGTCCTCGTCGCCCAGGATGTCGGTGAGAACGCGGACCTTGTCGCCTTCCTTGACCAGACCCATCGCGATGCCCGCGACCGCGGACTTGGTGGGCACGCCCGCGTCCATCAACGCCAGGCTGCCGCCGCATACCGTCGCCATCGAGGAGCTGCCGTTGGACTCGAGCACGTCTGACACCACGCGAATCGTGTAGGGAAAGTCGTCTTCATTGGGGAGTATCGGCGAGAGCGCGCGTTCGGCGAGCGCGCCGTGGCCGATTTCGCGCCGTGACGGAGCGCGCAGAAACTTCACCTCGCCGGTCGAGAATGGCGGGAAGTTGTAATGCAGCATGAACTTCTTGAAACGCTCGCCGAGCAGCGCGTCGATCTTCTGCTCGTCGGAGGACGTGCCGAGCGTGACGGTCGCGAGCGCCTGGGTCTCGCCGCGGGTGAACACGGCGGAGCCATGGGTGCGTGGGAGGACCTGCACGTCGGCGCTTACATCGCGGATGTCAGTGGACTTGCGGTCGTCGATTCGCTTGTCGTCGTCGAGGATCGCCATTCGCACCCGCGTGCGCACGAGGTGGTCGCAGGCCTCGATGATTTCCTTGGCGCGGTCGGTAAACTTCTCGCCGAGCGCCGTCACGACAAAGTCGCTGACCGCGTATAGCGCCGCGGCGCGCTCTTTCTTGCCCTTGGTGGCGAGAGCTTTCTCGATTCTGTCGCCGATGCTTCTTTCGACCGCCGCCAGCAGGGCAGCGTCGCGTTCCTTGACGGCGAATTCGCGCTTGGGCTTGCCCGCGCGGCGGCGCAGTTCATCCTGCATCGCGAATATCGGCTGCATCGCCTCGTGCGCTGTGAACAGCGCTTCCAGGATCGCCTCTTCGTCAACGATCTGCGCGCCGCCCTCTAGCATCATGATCGACTCGGGGTTGGCCGCGATGACCAGCGAGAGGTCGCTGCCCTCGAGCTCCGTGTGGGTGGGATTGACGACGATTTTGCCGTCCACCCGGCCCATCCGGACCGACGCAACCGGGCCTTTGTGCGGGATGTCGGAGATCAGGAGCGCAGCCGAAGCCGCGATCAGCGAGAGCATGTCGGGATCGTTGTCACGATCGGCGGAGAGCACGGTCACGATGATTTGGGTTTCGTGATCGTAGCCCTTGGGAAACAGCGGGCGCATCGATCGGTCGATCAAGCGCGAGGTCAGAGTCTCCTTTTCGGAGGCGCGACCTTCCCTTTTAAAGAAGCCGCCGGGAATTTTACCGGCGGCAAACGTCTTCTCGACGTAGTCCACCGTGAGCGGCAGAAAGTCCATGTTGGGCCGCGCTTCATACTGCGAGACCGCGGTCGCGAGCACCACGGTATCGCCGTAGGTCGCGAGCACACTGCCGTGCGCCTGGCGGGCCAGGCGGCCGGTTTCGAGCGAGAGCTTGCGCCCCGCAAAATCAATTTCGAGTTTTTCGTACATGAATGACACCTGTGAGGGAGGACTGAGGCCGTGCGACGATTGCGGTTTTTTCACTGCCCGCCGGGCGCCACAGGGGACGCGCCTTGGGACACTGCCGGGTGGCAGGCCAAGGCCCGCGCGCCCGAAAGTTGCGGGCTGCGCGGCATAATATGTGCGGCCTATCTCCGGATACCCAGCTTTTCGATCAGCCCTTTGTATCGCGAAAAGTCGCGCGAATGCAGGTAATCAAGCAGCCGACGACGCTTGCCGACCAGTCGCAACAGTCCACGGCGCGTGTGATGATCCTTCTTGTGCGCCGCGAGATGCTCGGTCAACTGGTCGATCCGGGCCGAAAGTAGCGCGACCTGAACTTCAGGCGAGCCACTGTCATTGGTGGTTCGAGCGTTGGCTTGTATGACTTCCCGCTTACGGGCCGATGGAAGAGGCATTCGGAGTTCTTACTTTCCCTTTTTCCTTTATCTTTAGCCGACCAAAATAACAGACCCAGCCGGCAGAGTAAAGGCGGGGTATTTGGGGCACTGAACAACCGGCAACCGCGGACTCGGCAGTTTCCCCCCGATTGTCGGAGCGAAACGTCGTCCGCGACGTTTCGCGATTAACAAACAGGAAGTCCGAAACCCGTAAGCGGTTTCGTGATTGCTGTCTGCTCCGCTATTTGTTCAGCGCCCCAGGAGCGGATAAGGTCGGGGATCTCCCATGAACGCAATTGTGCTGGTAGATAAACCCGCCGGAATCTCGTCGGCCGAGGTGGTGCGCCGGGTTAAATCGCGCGTGAAGCCGGCCCGCGTGGGACACCTGGGCACGCTCGATCCATTCGCCACCGGACTCCTGCCGATCATGATCGGCGAGGCGACCAAGCTCGCGCCGTTTATCGACGGCGGCGACAAGGAATACGCGGGCCTCATCCGGCTGGGCGTCGAGACCGACACGCTCGATCGCGACGGGGCCGTCGTCCGCCGCGCCGATGTGCCCGCCATCGCGGCTGAGAAGCTCGCGCAGGTCACTGCCCGGTTCACCGGCCCGATCGAGCAGGTTCCTCCGGTGTTCTCCGCGATCAAACGCGCCGGCGTGCCGCTCTACCGGCTCGCGCGCCGCGGCGACGACGTTGCGCCGCCCGAGAAACGCAGCGTCGAGATCAAGCGTCTCGATCTAAAATGCGAGCCGCCCGATGCGATTCGATTCGTCGCGACTTGCTCGCCGGGCACTTATGCGCGCTCGCTGGCGCGCGATATCGGCGTCGCGCTCGGGACGGTCGCGCACCTCGAGGAGCTCCGCCGCACGCGCAACGGCGCTTTTTCGATTGCCGACGCGTCGGCGCTTGCCGACGTCCTCAATGCCTTGGATTCCGGCGCGCCGCTGAATTGCCTGATTGGTCTTCGCGACGCGCTGGTCGGCATGCCGGAGCTGGTTGTCGATGCGGCCGCCGAGAAGCGGCTGCGCAACGGCGATTCGCGCGCGCTCGACTCCCTGGTTCCATCGGGGGGGCCGCTGTTCAAGGTGGTATCGGAGAGCGGGGAACTGATCGCAGTTGCGCGGGCGACCTCGCGGGTGACGGCGATAGTCGAGCGGATCTTCAATCTCGAAGCGTGACTCCGTGTTCAGCGCCGAGCCCTATCTATAGAGTCGCGCTTTCGCTACAAGGTGACCCTACTGGGTTACGCTCGGAAGACGCGAATCAAGCACTCAAACACACAGGGAGGTTTCGACGATGTACAAGCTGCGAGCAGGCATTGCTGGTTTCGTTACCCTACTGTTTCTCACGCCCGGCGTAGTGCTGGCAAAGAACTACTGCATAAGCGGATTTCCTAATACGAACTATATTTTGGTGGGACAAGGATTCAAGATTCCCGCCAAGGGCAAGTGTAAGGCGTGGACCGGCTTCAATGCGCAGGGGAACTTCCCAACTGCGGGCATGGGATGTACTTCCTCTGATGGGTCGAATTTTTCGGTCACTCTCACGACCGGATTCGTGGCGGATAGTTTTGTCGACATTGATGCTATCAGTTTGTCGCTCCCGGCGCAGACCGGAGAATACCTTAGTCAAACACTCGACGGTGGTGCTGTGACGTCATCCGGCCCCGCCAGTGGCATCGTCGGAGGAGCTTGCTCCACCAACACGATTCCGGCGGTCACCGAGGGGGGCGCAGCGTCACTGCGGCCCAGCAGCGGACGATAGGGAATCGTCAGCGCCCGGAGCATCCCACGCTATTCGACGATACCTGCGCCGTAGACTGTCCATTGCTTAGCGGCTTGGTCGTCCCAAATCTCGCCCCGGAAAGTCAGCATCCTCGGGTACGGGCGGCTCAGAGCCGCCAATACCCGAGCCGGTCATAGTCCGGGGTTCCATTCGCAGTGGCGCGGGCGACCTCGCGGGTGACGGCGATAGTCGAGCGGATCTTCAAGCTCGAAGCCTGACTGCGCACTCTGCAGTTTTTCCCGATTGTCGGACTATTCGAGACTCAGACCGGCGTGAATCGCAAAATTGCGGAAATCCCGGTCTCGCGTCACCAGCGCTACTTCGTGGTCAATGCACGACTGCGCGATGAGCGTATCGGCCAGGCGCGCCTTGAGACCTCGACGCAAAAGGCCGGCGCGAAGCTCGCCCGCCCGCTCCCAATAGCCGTCGAGGATTTCGAGCTGGGGAACGGCGCGAATGAGAGCCGCAATGTCGGCGCGAACTATAGGATCGCTGAGAAGTTCAGTCACTACGACCGGCGGAAACACGCCCTGTCGAAACCTCAGAGCGGCTTCGACGGCGGTCACATCCCTTCCGCGTTCGCCGGACAGGAAGGCTATGGTGGAGCTGGTGTCGAGCGCGATCACCGCCGATCCTCAACCATCACCGCCGGTCTTGGCGCAACTCGCTCAAATCGACGGAGAACCTCACCTTGCCGCGCATCTTCAGGAGCCGGTCGTAGGCGTCGCTGGCAGCCAGCAACTCGAGACCCTTTCGAACGGTTTCGCTGACTCCGGCCCGCGCAGCCTTTTGAGCTTTGTCCAGCAGCTCGCTGCGAACGTGCACGGTAATCTTTCGCTCGGGCTTCATGCCATAATATCTACCAGCCTTCGATGCCGTAATCAAATATGGCAATCCAGGCTGCATACGAAATATGCGCTCCGAGCCGGGGCGAATCGAGGCTATCGCGGTGACAATCGCGCTCAATCCTTGGGGGCGGATTGCTTGAGCAGCGCGTCGATGCGGGCGGCGCGCTCGAGTGCGGGGTCGAATTCGAAATCCAGCTCGGGCGTATATCTAAGCCCCAGCGACTTGCCTATCTCGCGCCGGATGAAGCCGCTGGCGCTCCTGAAGCCGGCGACCGCGGCGGGTGCGCGCACGGAACCCTCCAGATGGGAGAAATAGACGCGGCCGTGGCGCAAGTCGTCGTCCATCTTGACGCCGGTCAGCGTGATGCCGCGCAGGCGCGGGTCGCGGAGATCGCGGACCAGCAGCCCGGACAGTTCTCTCAAGATCGCCTCGGCGACGCGCTCTGGTCTTCGACCTTCAGCCAATGTTCTTCCCCGCTATCGCGAGAGCCGCACCACAGACGCGGCTTCAATTTCTCAGTCACTATTCAGTAGTTGATAATTTCGAGCTGCTCTTCGCCGAGCGGGACCAAGCCCAGCGAATCGATAAAGTTCACGACCTCGCGCAGCGCCCCGTCCACGAACGCGCGATCGCTGCCGACCTGCGCGATGCCCAGCTCGGCGCGCTGCCACATGTCGTGGCTGTCGGACTCGGCGATCGAGACGTTGAACTTGTTGCGGACGCGAGCCTTGATCGCGCGCAGCACCTGCCGTTTGCCCTTGAGCGAATGATTCTCCGGCAGAAACAGGGTCAGCCGCATGATGCCGATGACCATGATGATACGCCCCCTCCCCCAACGCGCAGGCCCGCGCGCCCGGATCGACCGACGAACACGCAGTCTAGGGCTGAAGCTGCTTTTCGACCGCCGCCTGGCCGCGCACGGTCTCGGGCTTGGGCGCGGCGAGCTTGCGCAGAATCGCTTCCATCTCGAAAGCTTCGATGATGTCGTCGGGTTTCACGTCGTTGAAATTTTCGAGCGCGATACCGCATTCGTAGCCCTGCGCGACTTCGCGCACGTCGTCCTTGAAGCGCTTGAGGGTGGCGAGCTTGCCTTCCCATACCGGGCGGCCGTCGCGGACCAGCCGCGCGCGCGCGCTGCGCGAAATCTTGCCGTCAACGACCATGCATCCGGCGACGGTGGCGCCGGGCACGCTGAAAATCTTGCGGACTTCGGCGCGGCCGAGCGCTTTTTCGCGATAGGTTGGCGCGAGCAGACCTTCCATCGCCTCGCGCATGTCGTTGATCGCTTCGTAGATGACGGTGTAGAGGCGAATCTCGACGCCTTCTTTCTCCGCGAGGCTGGCAGCCTTCGCTTCGGGACGGATATTGAAGCCGATGATGATGGCTTTGGAAGCCGACGCAAGCGTAACGTCGGTTTCCGAAATCGCGCCCGCCGAGCCGTGGATTACCTCGAGCTTGACTTCCTCGGTGGACAGCCGCGAGAGCGCGTCGGCGAGCGCCTCGACCGAGCCCTGCACGTCGCCCTTGAGAATGACTTTGAGTTCCTTGACCTCGCCCGCCGCCAGACGCTGGCTCAAGTCTTCGAGCGAGATGCGGCTGGTCTTGGCGAGTTCGCCTTCGCGCTGCTTGGAGCGGCGATACTCGGCGACCTGGCGCGCCTTCGATTCCTCGACCACCGCAGTAAACACCGTGCCGGGCTCGGGGACGCTGGAGAGGCCGAAAATCTCGACCGGAGTGGACGGACCCGCCTCGGTAAGACGCTGGCCGAGATGATCCTGCATCGCGCGCACGCGGCCGTACGAGATGCCGCTGACGAAAGGATCGCCCTGATGCAGCGTGCCTTCCTGGATGAGCACGGTGGCGACCGGGCCGCGGCCGCGGTCGAGCTGCGACTCGATGATCGTGCCCCGCGCGGCGCGAGCCGGATTGGCCTTGAGCTCCATCACGTCGGCCTGCAGCAGGATCATTTCGAGCAGCTTGTCGATTCCCTCGCCGGTGCGAGCCGAGACCGGCACGATGATGGTGTCGCCGCCGTAGTCTTCGGGCACCAGGCCGACCTGGGTCAGGCGCTGCTTGACGTTGTCGATATTGGCGTCGGGCAGATCGATCTTGTTGATCGCGACGATGATGGGAACGTTGGCGGCGCGAGCGTGATTGATGGCCTCCTGCGTCTGCGGCATCACGCCTTCGTTGGCGGCGACCACCAGCACGACGATGTCGGTGACCTTGGCGCCGCGCGCGCGCATCGCAGTGAACGCCTCATGGCCGGGAGTATCGACGAAGGCGATCTTCCGTCCATTTGCCTCGACGGTGTAGGCGCCGATGTGCTGGGTGATTCCGCCGAACTCGCGCGCGGTCACGTTAGTGTGGCGAATCGCGTCGAGCAGCGAGGTCTTGCCGTGATCGACGTGGCCCATCACGGTGACGACCGGCGGGCGCTGGACGCTTTCGCCCACCGCAGCTTCCTCGGGCGCCTCTTCGATGGCGGATTCCGCGTCGAAGGAAACGTTCTCGACGCTGTAGCCGAACTCGCCGGCCAGCAGTGTGGCGGTGTCCACGTCGAGCACCTGGTTCAGCGTCGCCATCTGGCCCAGTTCCATCAACTTCTTGATCAGGTCGCCGGCCTTGACGCCCATCGAGCGGCCGAGATCGCCGACGGTTACACCCTCGGTGATTCGGACCACGCGTTTGGAGGCTTTGGGCGTGGTGATCTCGGTTTTTCGCTGTTCCTTGCCGGGCAGGGCACGGCGCTTTTTCGGCACCCGCAGCCCGCGCATCTCGCGCTCGGCGGCGAGATCGGTGCTGCCCTTCTTGACGACTTTCTTTTTCTTTATTCCGCGTCCGCCACCGGGCTTGGCCACTTGATCGGGCGGAAGCTGCGGCATCGCGTCCGGCGCTTGCGGCTGCTGTTGCGCAGCGAAGCGTCCTGTCAGTCCCGGCCGCGCACTCGGCGCGCCCGCTGCCGTACGCGAACCGGGCGAGGCGGGACGCGGCGGCGGCACCTTGGGTCTGAGATCGATCTTGCCCAGGACCCTGGGTCCCTTCTGTCCGTCGTCGAGCGTCGGGCCGGTCTGAGAGCCGCGAGTCAGATTGATCGAGCCACGCTCCGCCGATTCCGCCGGGCGCACACGATCGGTGCGATAACCGAAGCGCGACGAGGGCGCCGCCGGCGGTGCTTCGGGCGCGGAGGCCGCCGCCTCGACCACGACGGGCCGAGGCTCGGGTTCGTGCGCATTCTCAGGTTCGGGCTCAGGTCCCATTTTTTCAATATGAACGGCCGCCTCGGGCGGATGCGCCTCGTAGTCGGCCTCGCCAATCTCCTCGATTTCGGGCTCCGGCCTGACGACGATCGGCTCGGGCGCGCGATGCGGCTCGGCGACTGGAGGCTGCGCATGATGCCCCGAGTCAAACGTGACCGGCGCCTCGGGCTCGCCGGCGTGTGAATCGGCGAGAAACGGCGCCTCGAACGAGTCGCCGCCGGTCTCTTCAACTTCGAAATGGAAAGGCGTATCGGGGCCACCGGCGGACTGGCCGGGCTCGGCATGACGCCGGCGCATCACGGTGGCATTGAGGCGCTTTTCGAGAATTTTTCCGCTGCTCGTCTCGAGCACGGTTTCGCGGCGCAGGATCGACGCGCGATGCGCCTGCTCGTCGAGATCGGCCTTGAGCCGGTCCGCCTCTTCGGGCGAGAGAAGGCTGGACTCGGACTGCGTATGCCCGAGCTTTAGGCGGGCGCATCCGGCGAGCAAATCCTCGACCGGGAATCCCCATTCAGTAGCAAGAGTTTTGATCCGCTTTCGCGCCATCCTGGTTATACTATTCGACCTTTGAGTTTCTATCCAGTCGGAGTTTAATTGCCGCCGCTATCTGGAGCCGTTCGGGACGATCTATTTTCCGCCGGAGCGCGCGGAATTCCTTCGCTTTCGAGCCGACGAACCGCTCGGCGCATTCAAGCGTCGGATGCAAATAGCCGCCGCGCCCGGCGCGTCGCGCGTCGAAATCAACTTCGACGCGCCCATTGACAATCGCAATCCGCACCATCGCTGCCTTCGCATCCTGCGTCATGCATCCAACACACGTACGCCGGGGTCCGTGAAAAAGTGAAAAATTACTTTTCTCCCGCATCTTCCGTGGCGGCCGGCGCGGGTTCCACCGCGATCGTTTCGGAGGCCGCCTCCGCACCTTCCGCTTCCGTGGCTGCCGCAGCAGCTTGCGCCGCAGCTGTCTCGGCCGCCTCGGCCGCAGCCGCAGCCTTCGCTTCGGCCGCGATCTTCTTGTTGGCGACGTGCTCGCGCGCCGCGTTGATTATCTGGGTAGCGCGCTCGGCGCTGATTCCCTCGACGTCGAACGCCGTCTCGTCGGCCTCCGCCAGTTGCTCGGCCGAGCGGAATCCCCACTGGTAGAGCAGTTCCGCGTTGATGTCGCCGATGCCCGGGATTGCGTTGAGCGACGCGCGCGCCGAGCGAGCCTCTTCTTCGGCCTCCATCTCGCTGCGCACGTCGAGCTTCCAGCCGGTGAGGCGATGCGCCAACCGCACGTTCTGTCCGCGCTTGCCAATCGCCAGCGACAGTTGATCGTCGGGCACGATCACTTCCATCGCGTGCTCGTCCTCGTCGATGATCACTTTGGAGACCTTGGCCGGCGCCAACGCGCGGCACACCAGCTCGGCCTGGTCGTCAGTCCATGGCACGATGTCGATTTTTTCGCCGCGCAGCTCCTGCACGACAGATTGCACGCGGGTGCCCTTCATCCCGACGCACGCGCCGACCGGATCGACGTCCGAATCCTTGGAATAGACCGCCACCTTGGCGCGTCCGCCGGGCTCGCGCGCGCTCTGGCGAATCTCGACGATGCCCTCGTAAATTTCCGGCACCTCCTGCTCGAACAGCTTCATCAGGAAGTCGTTCGAGGTGCGCGAGAGCACGATCGAAAGTCCCTTCTCCGACAGATCGACGTCTAAAATCAGCGCGCGGATGCGATCGCCCTGGCGATAGCGCTCGTGGGGGATCTGCTCCTTCTCGGGCAGGATCGCCTCGGTGCGGCCGAGATTGACGATCATGTTCTTGCGCTCAAAGCGCTGCACGATTCCCGAAACGACTTCCTGCTTGCGATCCTTGAACTCGTTGAAAATCTGCTTGCGCTCGGCGTCGCGAATATGCTGGATGAGATTTTGCTTGGCCGCCTGCGCCGCGATGCGGCCCATCGTGGCGGTGTCGAGCTTGATCAAAATCTCGTCGCCGACTTCCGCCTCGGGATCGTACTTCGCGCGCGCCTCCGCCACGTCGGCTTCGGCCGCGGCGTTGGCCACTTTTTCGACGACCGTCTTGATCTCGAACAGCTCGATTTCGCCGAGTTCGGGGTTGAACCGCGACTCGATATTACGGTCGGGGCCGAACGTGCGTCGCGCCGCCGAATGCATCATCTCCTCGACCGCGTTGATCACGATCGTTTTGTCGATGCCTTTTTCCTTGGAGACCTGCTCGATTACCCGGTTCAGATCGACCTGCATACCGCCTCCCCGGGGCGCGGACAGAACTGCGCGCCAGTTATTTTTGTTGCTCCGCCGAAACGGGAGCCCATGCGTCTACTTGTCAATTGCATCTACTTGTCAAAATCGTATTCGTAATTCGCGCCCGACATCTCGTCGAAACCAATCGTCTGCCGTTTGCGGCTCGTCTCATCGTCAAGCTCGATGCCAGTTTGACCGACCGACACCAGTCTGCCCACGAACGACTTCTGCCCGTCGCGCGCGCGATGCGCTCGTACCTTCACCCGTTCACCCTTGACCGCCTCGAAATGCTCCAGCTTGCGCAGCGGGCGGTTGATTCCCGGCGACGCGACCTCCAGTGTGTAGCGGCCCTCGACCGGGTCGTACACGTCGAGCAAATCGCCCAGCGTCGGGCTCAACTTCTCCAGATCGCTCAGGGAAATTCCGCCGCCCGGCTTGTCGACCAGCAACCGCAGCAGCGAATTTCGCGTGCCCTTGCGAAAATCCACCGAAACCAGTTCGTAACCCTGGCGTTCGATGTGCGGCTCGAGCAGCTCGACCACCTTTTCCGCGGTCGGATGAAGCCTTAAGGCCGCCATCTGCTCTCACCTCTCGCTCGCTACGGCCGTCGGGGTCGGCTTTATGTGACGAAACCGAAAATCCTTTTTGCGACACCAACAAAAAAGTGGGCACGCGCCCACTTCACGTGAGCACGATACCACTGCAGCCCGCCTGTCAGCAAGGCACGGGCTTTTCGCGAAGCCCGCACCCCGCGACAGTGCCGATCTCCTCAACCTTGGGTGCAGCGGTCACCCCTGGCCGCGCGCGACAACGGAGCGCGGCCTTAATACCGGGTGCAGGGCTCAGCCCTGCCGCGCCCGCCAACGGCGGGCGGCCTTAATATTGGGTGCAGGGGTCACCCCTGCCCCTGCTCACCCCTGCCGTCGATGCGCAATCACCGCCTGCGCAGCAGCTGCCGCC
>NZ_DATCTO010000031.1 GCF_036567905.1 Candidatus Binatus sp. | reverse complement strand
GCCCCAACACCTTCGCGCAGTTGAGCGCGCACGCGCGTCGCGCGCTCAAGCGGATGCGCCGCAGACCCTCCCTGGTCATGGCCTTCTGGCAGCAGGCCGACCTCTTCCCCTTGTAAGTATATTATGCGAAGCTCAATAGGTGGTCGCGGTCAGTGCCGGACAACACCTCGCGATACAGCGTGCCAGGCTGCCCGAAGTCGTCGTCGTTGGCGTGTTTTACGTACGCGGTTCGCACTATCTCGCCCGTTTCGATCTGCCAATTCGGGAGTTCGTAGGCCGGGTCTGCCTTGGGCCCGCCAAACGAGTTGGGTGCATAGACCGGATCGGGCGGATTGCTGTGGCGCATCGCGCCGTCGCGGTTGTAGCTGTGTAGAGGAGACAGGGGCCGGTTGACCGGCAACTCAAGATAATTGGTGCCGATGCGGTGGCGGTGGGTGTCGGGATAGCTGAAAAGCCGGCCCAGGAGCATCTTGTCGGGACTCGGACCGATACCTCGGACCATATTGGCCGGCTCGAAGGAAGCCTGTTCGATCTCGGCAAAATAATTCTCCGGATTGCGATTCAGTACCATGCGGCCGATCGGGATTTGCGGATAGTCCTTATGCGGCCAGACTTTGGTCAGGTCGAAAGGATTGAAGCGATAGTCGGCCGCATCCTGGAAGGGCATGATCTGCATCTCGAGTCGCCACTCCGGTGCGTCGCCCTTGGCGATCGAGTTGTACAGATCGCGCAGATGGTAGTCCTTGTCCTCCGCCGCCATCGCCCTGGCGTCGGCGTCGGTGAAATTTTCGATGCCCTGCACGGTTTTGAAGTGGTATTTGACCCAGAACTTTTCGCCGCCCGCGTTCTGCCACAGAAACGTGTGGCTGCCGTAGCCGTTCATGTGCCGCCAGGTTCGCGGAATGCCGCGATCCGTCATCAGGAACGTCACCTGATGCGCGGATTCAGGCGATAAGGCCCAGAAGTCCCACTGCATATTATTGTCGCGCAGATGATTATCGGCGCGGCGCTTTTGCGAATGGATGAAGTCCTGGAATTTCTGCGGATCGCGGATGAAAAAAATCGGCGTGTTGTTGCCGACCAGATCGTAGTTGCCTTCCTGGGTGTAGAACTTGAGCGCGAACCCGCGGGGATCGCGGACGGTATCGGCGGATCCCGCTTCTTGGGCGACCGTGGAAAACCGCGCCAGCATGGGCGTCCGCAGGCCCTTCTTGCTCAGGAAATTTGCTTTGCACCAAGGTGTCACGTCCTCGGTGACCTCGAAGAAGCCGTGAGCGCCTCCGCCTTTAGCGTGAACCACACGTTCGGGGATCCGTTCGCGGTTGAACTGAGCCATCTTCTGGATCAGGTAATGGTCTTGCAGCAGGATCGGACCATTCGGGCCGGCAGTAAGTGAATTTTCGTCGCTTGCGGCCGGAATGCCTGCATCGGTGGTCGTTATAGGGGGTGTCTTATCGGCCATGGTCATCTCCTTTATTAACCGGGATTCCCATATATGGACCTATTTTGAATCCTGAATCAGACTCGCACCCACGCTGGGCGGTTTGCAAACGCGAAGTTCGAGCCCGGTCTTGAGGCCAAAGGTGGTCGATTAGACCATAATCTCTCCACGTGAAGATCACGTGCGCTGAGCGAAGCACCCGCCGCATTCGCACGGGTGACGGTCACACGTCGGCCGTTCGTCGTATTGGAATCGCCTCCGATTGATTCATCGAGATGGGCTGCTAGGCTTGCAACCTGCGACGGATCAAACCTGACGGGCGGTATTTCGATGGCCGAAAAGTACGACCTCGACCTCTTCGTGATCGGTGCTGGTTCAGCCGGTGTACGCGCGAGCCACGTCGCGGCAAGTCTCGGCGCGCGCGTCGCCGTCGCCGAGGAGCGCTACCTCGGTGGGACCTGCGTTAACGTCGGCTGCATTCCGAAAAAACTGCTCGTGTATGCCTCCGAGTTCAGCGAGGCGTTCGAGGATTCCGCCGGCTTCGGCTGGACCATCGATGAGCGCCGCTTCGACTGGAACAAGCTAGTCGCGAACAAGAATGTTGAAATTACGCGTCTCAACGGTGTCTATGAGAACCTGCTAATCAACGCGGGCGTGAAGATACTCAGGAGCCGCGCGCGGATCGTTGACGCACATACTATCGCGATCGGCGGCGAACGCGTCGCCACCAAATATATTCTTGTGGCAACCGGCGGATGGCCGACGGTCCCGCGAATTCCCGGCGCCGAACTCGCAATCACATCGAACGAAGCATTCTATCTCGATCGGATGCCGGAGCGGATAGTCATTGTTGGCGGTGGCTATATCGGCCTCGAGTTTGCGGGAATCTTCCATGGATTGGGCGCGCGAGTCACGGTGATCCATCGCGGTGAGATCTTCCTGCGCAGATTCGACGACGATTTGCGCGTCGCACTGGCGGCAGAGATGCGCAAGCGCGGAATCGACCTGCGCTTCGAAACCCTCGTCAGCCGAATCGACCGGGGCGACGGCGGAGGCGTGCACGTCACGCTCACCCAAGGCGCCTCGGTCGATGCAAGTCTCATTATGTTCGCGACTGGGCGTACCGCGAATACGCATGGAATCGGACTCGAGGATGCGGGCGTGATGCTCGATGGGGCGGGCGCGATCGTGGTCGATCGCTATTCGCGTACATCGGCCGAGAATATCTACGCGATCGGCGACGTGACGAATCGCAAGAACCTGACGCCGGTCGCGATCGCCGAAGGGCGTGCGGTGGCGGAGACGCTCTTCGGCAAGCACGCGATGAGCGTCGATTACGACAACGTGCCGTCGGCGGTCTTCAGCCAGCCGACGATCGGAACAGTCGGTCTGACCGAGGTGGAGGCGCGTCAGCGTTTCGGCGAAATCGATATCTACAAATCGAACTTCCGTCCCCTGAAACACACGCTCAGCGGCCGCGACGAGCGTACCTTCATGAAGCTGATCGTCGATCGCAAGACTGATCGTGTCGTCGGCTGTCACATGATGGGTACTGACGCGGGCGAGATAATCCAGGGCTTTGCCGTTGCGCTGCAATGCGGCGCGACCAAGGCGCAGTTCGACGCAACGATTGGAATCCATCCGACCGCGGCAGAGGAGTTCGTCACGATGCGTGAGAAGGCGCCGGCCTGACGCGAGGCATTAGCGGTACGGATATAGGATGTAGACGAGGGTCGAGAGCGGGAGCATGACAACTTTCTAGTATGCTGTCCCGCAAATACGTTTAACTTAAATCGACCAAAAATGCCCACATTTGCTGCTTTTCTTAGGCATCTTATTTACGGGACACCACACTAGCCGCCGGCGCAAAAACTGGCCCCGGGTCGCCGATTGAACGCGACGGCAGGCCGATAGTGGAGTTTTCGTGGATCGGATATGACGAGTGAACCTCGAATCTCTCGTGACACCGCCAGTCCGACCCCCATCTCCGCCACCGAGTCCCCTATCTCTGGGGACCTTCCCCTCAAATTCCCGAAATAGCGCGGGGACCCGGCGTCATTTACTCATCTGACGGCACTGGAGAAAGTGTCTTTCGAGTAGTTCGTGCGCAACATGCCGGCAATTTCTCTGTTGGTAAGTGAGGCGGTTCCGTCCATGCCTGACGCACCACAGATCGACTCGTCGATCGATCCATCTTCAAAAGAGAACGGTCGGGCTTGGACGGTGGAGGCTTGGACGATAGAGGAAGGTTGAGGGCCGCGTCCCACTAATCCCTTATCGAGAGCTTCGCGCGGGACGGGGCTATCTCATAAGATAATAGGGTGCCCTCTCGCGCGAACTCACGGCCCCCGGAATGTCACTGATCGATACGATTCTTGGACGCCGGCTTGCCTCCAGCGAGGCGGGCCAGCAACGCATCGGAACCGCCGCCGGCGTGCCGACCTTCGGACTCGATGCGCTCAGTTCCGCCGCATATGGTCCCGAGGCGGCACTGACCGTGCTGCTGCCGCTCGGTGCTGCGGGACTGACGTTCATCCTTCCGATCACCGTGGCCATCGCCATTCTGCTCGGCATCATCTACATCAGTTACCGGCAGACCATCGCGGCGTATCCCAGCGGCGGCGGCTCCTATACGGTCGCGCGCGAAAACCTCGGCACGAACGCCAGTCTTCTGGCCGCGGCCGCCCTGATGACGGACTACGTGCTGAATGTCGCGGTCGGAATCTCGGCCGGCATCGGCGCGTTGATCTCGGCCGTACCGGCCCTTCAGCCTTACACACTCATGCTATGCCTCGTCATTCTGATTCTGCTGACCTTCGTGAATATGCGCGGCATCGGCGAGGCGGGCACGCTGTTCATGCTGCCGACCTGCGCCTTCATTCTGAGCCTCGGCGCGATTGTGTTCTGGGGTATCTTTGCAACGATTTCCTCGGGCGGGCATCCGCACCCCGTGGTTTCCCCGGCGCATCTCGCCAAAGCCACCGAAGCCGTGGGCGCGTGGGTGCTGTTACGCGCGTTCGCGAGCGGCTGCACCGCAATGACGGGCGTCGAGGCGGTCAGCAACGGCGTTCAGGCGTTTCGCGAGCCCGTAGTGCCGGCCGCGCGCCGCACTCTCACGATCATCATTGTCATCCTGATGGTGCTGCTGCTCGGCATCGCCTACCTCGCGCATGCCTACCACATCGGCGCGACCCAACCGGGGACCTCACAGTACCAGAGCGTTCTATCTCAATTGATCGCCGCGGTCGCCGGCCGGGGAATCTTTTACTGGGTAAGCATCGTTTCGATTCTGCTGGTGCTGTGCCTGTCGGCGAATACTTCATTTGCCGACTTCCCGAGACTTTGCCGCGCCGTGGCCGAGGACGGCTATCTGCCTCGCTCGTTCGGCAACCAGGGGCGGCGGCTGGTCTACTCGGAGGGCATCTCGCTCCTGGCGATCCTATCCGGAGTCCTGCTGCTGGTGTTTGACGGTGTCACCGACCGGCTGATTCCGCTGTTCGCAGTCGGAGCCTTTCTGGCCTTCACCCTGTCGCAGAGCGGGATGGTCGCGCATTGGTGGAAGAAGCAGGAGCGCGGTGCGCGCGCCAGCATGGCGGTGAACGGGCTGGGCGCAACTGCCACTGCCGTGACGGTAGTGGTCGTGGCTGTCGTCAAGTTTATGGCCGGCGCCTGGATGGTGGTGCTGCTGGTGCCGTCGCTGGTCGTCCTGATGCTCGCGGTCGGCCGCCATTATCGAAGAATCGACCGAGAAACTGCGGCGCCCGGCAATCTGAAACTCGATAATTTGCAAGAACCCATAGTGATAGTGCCGATCATCGAGTGGAGTACGATCGCAAAGAATGCCTTACGGTTCGCGATGACGCTGTCGCGCGAGGTCGAAGTGCTGCATATCGAAAGCGAAGAAAGTACCAACTCGCTCAAGCGGGTTTGGCCGTCGCGCGTGGAAGAGCCGGCGCGTGAGGCGAAGCAGACCGTCCCGCGGCTGACGGTGCTCAAGTCACCGTTTCGATTCGTGGTGCAGCCGATCATCGATCATGTCCTGGAGATCGAGCGTAAGAACCCGGATCGCACCATCGCGGTGCTGCTCCCGGAGCTCGTCGAACGGCAATGGTACCAATATTTTCTTCACAACCAGCGCGCCCGGATTCTCGCGGCTCGTCTGCTGACGCAGGGGACGCACCGAATCGTGATCGTCAATGTGCCCTGGTATCTGCGTTAGCGGCGGTGAAGGCAGGTTGCCGGGTCAGGAAGACGCGGAGCGGTGATCTTACCAATTGAAGTGGGCGAACGACCCTCGAACGCAGCTTCATCCGGCTCAAGCATTCGAGGACCGCTGTCCTTACCGAAAACCCCGATCCGAGGTTCCCCCATCTCATTTTCAGTCCGAATCGACAGCCAGGAACAGAAGCTATAAAACGCGCGAGCGTGCCGGGAACACCACGGCGGACCATACCAAAACTACGGACTTTTCGCCGCTTTCGGGGTTTTTAGTAGCCACAGGCCTGTTCGGGATCTGCGTGGGAGCCTCCACGACCATTCCAACCTCGCGATCGGATGCGATGCTCCCATGAACCCGAGCATCCCGAGCATCCCGAGCATGCCGCGGCTGCGGCTTCATCGGCGGGCTCAGGTCCGCCCGTATCGCTCAGGCGACCTTGCTCATCTTCGCCGCGCCCGCATGCCACTTGCGCATGTGATCCTTGTGGCTCTTCAGATAAGCGGGGCCATCGTAATACTTGTCGTAAAACTCAAGCTCGATGTGCTGCGCTTGGATGTAGACATAGAGCACCGCCGGCGGAGCGAACGCGGGGAAGGTGCCGAACGTATCCCAGACATAGCGGCAGGTCTCCTTGCAGATCTGGATGGTCTTTTCCGGCGTGTGCGGTACCTGGCGGAGGAAGTCTGCGCGGTTCTTGTACGGCGCCGGCTTTTTCGCGAAGGGGTTGAAGGTGCCGTTGGGGCCGAACTTCTTCGCCACCACGGCATCGACCGCCGCGTCCATGTCCTTGTAGTAGGGCGGCCGGAAGGTCTCGAACTCGCCGTCGATTCCGATCGGCGCAGGGAAGGCGTCAGGGTTCTTCGGGTTCGACTCGAAGCGAAAGCCGAGCCCGCAGCCTGTCGGTGTACCGCCCATGACCACCAGGCTATTCATTCCGCCGTACAACCATCCGCCCAGGCCCAGCGCCTGCTCGGCCAGCAGTATGTTGTGGCCGATGAACGCGCCCTCGGCGCCGGCAGTGGCAAGCATCATTTGGTTCTCGAACATCGAGAGCGGCACGGGGGTGTTGACCCAGCCCTCGCGAATCCAGCGCTGGTCGATGCAGGGACGCATATTGTTGCGATCATCGACGACATATTGGCCCAGGTCCGCCTGCAACATCACGGCATTGATCATTTCCTCGGTGATGTCGGTCACCGGCATGAACAGAGTGGTGCCGGGCATGTTCGCGTTCCAGAGATTGAATGACATGATCGCGCCGGTATTGCGCGGGATATCGAGCCTGCCATCGAACAGCTTGACGCGGTTCTGACGCACGAAATCGAGCAGCCGATCGCGATCGCTCTTGGAGGCGACCTCCTGCAAATGCACCGGTTGCACGTCGCGCAACTTCATCAGGTAAACACCCTCGTCATTGCTATAAAAGAGTTCGGTGCCGTGATTCCCGCACGGGCTCGCCCAGGTGCGCCCCACGTGCTCGACCATCGTATTGCACATCCCGTCCCAGTTCTGGACGTCATCGAGATTGTCCGGGCGCGGCGTGTGCGGCATGTCGGACAGGTTGAGGCCCGAGATACCGGTGCCAGCAGCGATCAGGATCGCTTCCTCAACTTCATCGAGCGGCAGCGGCGGGTGCTGCGACTTGTGCTTGTTGGGGCCCTCCTTGATCTCCATGCCCAAGCCGAAGCGGCGCGAGCGCCGGTTGAAGATTGCTTCAAAGAGCGGGAAGTTGAACGCCTCGTCGACCTGTTCGAGTTCCGACAGTTTGATTTCATCAGCCATGTCAATATCCTCCTGCGCTTGCCAGCGCGCTCTATTGTGGCTTCGGTACCGGCGCGGGCGCGGCGGCTTGCGCGCCGGGCGCCAGCCGTCGGCGGCGATCTTCCTCGACCAGGCCGACCAGGTAGCGGAAGGCGAACAGCGCGGCGAAATCGAGCACGTTGGCGCTCACCTTCATTGTGCCCAGCATTTGCCGCAGTTCATCGACGCTGAGCATGGTCTTGGCCGACCACACTCCCATCTTGCCGGTCATTACGAGTTCGCCGTTCTCAACCGCGACGTCCTCGATCATCATATTGAAATTCCCGGCGCGCGATTTAATTCGCATCTTCCGATCTCCTCGCTTCAGCCGTAGCGGTAGGTCATGCCGAATCCGCCACTTGGGTATCGCCACGAGATGTTGTGGAACGGGCAGATGATCCGGCAGGTGCCGCACTCGATACAGTTGCTCCAGTATATCGTCGTGTGACCGTTGTCCTCGACTTTGTAGTTTTCAACCGGGCATGTCACCGTGCAGGGTTTCTCGATGCATTTGAGGCAGACCCCCTGATCGATGATCTTGAGGTGCGGACTTCCTTCGTCCACCTTTATCACCAGGGTCGCGAGTTTGTCATCGCGGCCGAGCAACTTGGGCGGGCCTAGGAAGTTCGCCAACCCGGTGGGCTTCGCAATGTCGGATGGGCCTTTGACTTCCGCTGCCATTTCAACCGGTTCTCCTTCCCCGGCCTCTGCCCTTAGAACATGGCCGCCTTGGCGGCATCGAGAAGGTCCAGGCCGAAGCTCATCAGCCCGAGCTCGGCGAGCACGTGGTCCGCGACCGCCAGCTCAAGCGCGCGCTTGGGCACCTGCATCCCGTCATCGGTGGGCGCCACAGAAAACAGCTTGCGCGCGAGCTTGATGAATTCGTAGGGGTATTTGTTGAAGAACTGGGGATGGGTCTCGGCCATCCGCGTCAGCCCCTGATAGCGATCGTAATCCTGCCACGCGAAGCTCTCGCGAAGCCGGCTCGCGTAGGGCTCGAGCGCCTTGGCCGAAAAGTTGCCCGCCTTGTGCGCCTGGAGAATCGTCTCGGCCGCCATCACGCCCGAGGCCATCGCCATATTGGTGCCCTCGTGGAATAGCGGGTTCGCATTGACCAGCCCGGCGGCGCCGCCGATTACGACAATCCCGTCGCCCACGAAATGCGGCAGATCGTGCGGCGTCATCTCCGGAATCAGATGCGCCGAGTACTCCTCCGGCGTGGTGCCACGCAGCAGACGGCGCACCACCGGATGCATCTTGAATTCGTTCAGCAGCTCGTCGGGCTGGATGCCCAGCGCTTTGAGTGCGCCAAGCGGGATCCCATAGCCTACGGAAATCGTGTCGCGGTTGGTGTAGAGGAAGCCCGCCCCCATCGCGCCCCGCACCGCGCCGCCGCCGAGATACTCGTACGCCGCGCCTTCATCTCCTTCCAGCGAAAAGCGATCCTCAATGACTTCGCGCGGCAGGGAGACGACCTCCTTGACGCCGAGGATCACCGAGAGCGGAAGCTCACCGCGAAGCCCCGCCGACTGCGCGATCAGCGAATTGGCGCCGTCGGCGGCGATCACCACGTTGGCCAGCACCTCGCCACCCTCGCGCCGCGCGCGAACTCCCACCACCCGGCCTTCGCTCGCGATTACCTCGTCGACCACCGTCTGAGTGACCAGCACTGCGCCCGCCTCTTCGGCCTTTTTGGCAAGGTAGCGGTCGAATATCGCGCGCAGGGCCGTGAACGAATGGTTGTAATAAGGAGGCTCGAAATCGAGGAACTTGAACGAGAGCGCAAGCTCATTGCTCTCTGAAAGCATCGAGAAACGCTTTTCGATGATGTGGCGCTCGACGCAGTTTGCTCCCGGAAAGTCCGGGAAGTACTTGCTGAGCACGGTCGTATAGAGCACACCACCGAACATCGCCTTTGAGCCCGGGTAGTCGCCGCGCTCGAACATAATAACTTCGAGCCCGCCCTTGGCGAGGATGTATGCGGCAATCGAAGCGCCCGGCCCCGCTCCAACGATCGCTACGTCACAGCGTTCGGCCATCCGGCCCCCGGCAGTCTTGCTGAACACAACCAGAAATTGCAGCGCACCCAGCGTGTCACGACGGTCTAACGCTTAGCGCGGATGAGCCGATGCGCGCAAACAGCGCCTGCCGCTACTGAATATCACGTCTGAGCCGAAATTCTAGCGGCTGCGAGAATCGATATTGAATTGATCGGTTTAAGCGAGGCCGGAGGCGATCTGAACCACAAACGGCGGACCTGATCGAGATCGGAAAACATCCGATACTAAAGTCTTCAGGCGACGGCGTACCGGCCGCCGCGCAACCATTGGTGAGCAGGAATCCGGGACGAATCAGGCGGCGAGGCGTTCGTAGCGGTGATGCAGGCCGCCGACCTGAGGGATGGCGATCACCTTTCCGATCCGGCGCGGCATGATCGGGCGCGGGTCCGGGCAATCCTTATCGAGCGAAAGATGAGTGCGGGCGCGTTGGTAGTAGTCGGCGTACGAGGACAGGACGCGGCGCAGATGGCGCTCGTTGAAGATCACGATGTGATCCAATCACTCGCGGCGAATCGAACCGATCACGCGCTCGACGTACGCCTTCTGCCAGGGTGATCGTGGCGCGGTGATTACCTCCGTGATCCCCATCCCTTCGACTCGGCTGCGGAAGCACGCGAGACCATCGAAGCGTGGCGATACGATTACAATCACATGCGACCGCACGGCAGTCTCGGCGCCTTGACGCCGACCGAGTTCGCGGTGCTTAAAGGACAGGAAATGCAACCGCCCCAGGAGGGCGAAAAAACCGGCGGACTCTACTTATGATTGGCGGGAAATTGTGGGGCAGGCCACTAATAATCGCGGAAACATGCACCTAAAACCCGTGAGCCCATCAGTCGGCGATTGCTAACTATTGCCTCGCTATATTCTCAACGGTAATCAGCAGTCCAGGTATAACTCGCAGAATTCCGAATAGCGACGGCAATCCTCGATTGATTAGATGAACACCGTGCGCTGCCGCCAAACCATTTTGTTGGGAGCTTCGCTCAATCAGCGCAAAAGGTACAAAGAATGACGCTGGATGCGTTTCAGGCTTCTCCACCCGATGGGCTTCCGCCTGAGCCGGCAAGTTGCCTAGTCGGACGCGGTTGATCTCATTCTCCAGTTCTTGACCTATTGTCTCCGCTTCGATCTTTTTGGCGTCGGCTCTTGCCCGCTCGGCATCGGCTCTTGCCCGCTCGGCATCGGTTTTTGCCCTCTCGGCGTCGCTTCTTCCCTTTTCGGAACTTCGCTTCTGCCAATTCAGCGTCAGATCGATAGCACCTGTGAGGACGTCCGTTCCTGCTATGACAGGAGCAGAAATCACACCGACCCCGCACGTAGCGAGTAGGCCCAACCCGCCGAGGATCAAACCAGAACCCGTTGCGAGAAAGTCCACCGAGCCTGCGGCAACCCGTACAGTCGGCATCACGGCATCCGCGCCAAAGGAGCGATTTGCCGCCAAAAGCGATGTAATGAGTTCGGTCAGCGCCAATGAGGTGGCTGCGACTTCGGAAAGTGGCAGCCCACCATCGCAGGCACCGCGCATCGCCGGGTGGTTGAATCGAACAAGAAATTCGCGCGGCTCTAGCAGACTACGGTCAAAAGGCAACACTCCGCTTTGAACGAGATGGACCATCTCATCGTCTGAAGGATCGATTCTTCGTAAGAGGTGCGGGAGTATCTTGGCGCCATTTTGAGTTACCCAAGAATCGGCCTCTTCCACGGGTCCATCCTCTGCGTCTCCGCGTAAGAGCAACGGCCTATCGTCACGTATCGCGGCCTCGCGGATGATCTCAAGCCGATCGGGTTCGGCAAGTTTAAGAATCAGCTCTCGCAATACTTCACTCGGCATGGCGGCTCCTCTAGGGCATCTTGCCCCGACCGGCTGAACATCGAACGTACATTCGCCCATAATTTATCCGGAAAAGCAAAAGGCGAAACGAAGCACAAAGGTGTCTCGGATTCCACAGACCGATCGTCGAGTGCGTGGTGGAATTTCTCCCCTGACGGCAATATCCACGTCGATATAGTCCCGATCAGCACCGCTGAGTATTCCAAATGGTTTCGCCATCGCTGGGACGAATCGGTTACATGGATAACTGAACCGATCGAATGAATATTTGTCGCGCGAGTCAGCCTGCTCGCGCACCAATGCGTCTGCTACATTGCGGGGATGCGTCGTGTTCGAGCATCCGCCATCCGAAGACTGCGGAGCCTTAAGAATATCTCCTGGCTCACCGCGCCCCAGCTCGAAAAGCTCTCCGCCGCGCTGACCGTCAGCACGGTCGAAAAACGCGCGATCATTTTCGACGAGAAACATTCACCCGATTCCGCATACATCCTGCTGGCAGGAGTGGCGCGAATCACATGCCGCAATCGCAAGGGTCAGCGTACCTTGGTGATCATGGTCGCGCCCGGCATGATCCCCGGCTTCCCGCCGCCGGTACCCGGCATCAGTTACAATTTTCGCTGCGAAGCGGTTACCCCTTGCCAGATAGGGACGATCGATCTTGAGTCCTTCGTCGAAATATCGCTCGGAATCGCTTCGGCAGACTTCAAACGGTTGGCGGCGAGCTACA
>NZ_DATCTO010000030.1 GCF_036567905.1 Candidatus Binatus sp. | reverse complement strand
GATATCGAATCGCGGGGCGTTTTCTTTTCGACCCTCGGCCAGTTAAAATCCAACGCACTATGAGCGCCATCCCAGCGCTATTCCAACGCTTCTTTCAACGCTTGGAACGCGAATCGCCCAGTGCTATCCAGCTCTGACACGACTCCAGCAGCGCCTTCCACGTCACCAGCATTGGGCGCTCCCGCTTGCGCCGCGGAGCCTAGCGTCGCGCTCTGCGGACGATGCCGACGCGCTTTGCGGCGCAACCCGCACAAAGTACGCGCCGGCCGCGCACGCGCGCGCAATGCAGCGCGCGACGGGCGTGGACGATTCACTTCTCGAATCAGTCCAAACGAGAAGCAGTGCTGTGATGTCCGATGACGTGCCGTCGCTTGCAGCGCCTCGACCTTTACCGAACCTTTCCGGCCATCATCTTGTCATTCGTAATTCAAGCCTGCCTTGTATCCGGTCCCGTGGGCACTCCGATGGGTCCCGGCTCGGCGCCTCCGATGAACCCGCCGTTCGACGCCTACGATGTCTGCATTCGGGGCATTGGTCCGTTCCCTGTTTGGGACGTGACGAAGATGGAGGTCAGCCAGCAGGACTGCTTCAAGCAGGCAATCCAAGTGAACCACTTGGCGTTGCCGGCTGGCACCACGACCGAACAGGCGTTCGCCAAGTACAAGGGTTGCCTCAAGAAGGACGCGCCGATAAGCGTCTCGGTCGGAGGGTTAATATTCAACGGCAACAAGCAGAATGCCGTCCGGCAGAACTGTTTCACGAAAGCGATGCAGTAGGCCGATGGATATCGCGGGAAGCTCGCCAATCAGCCCGGCATAATTTGGAAAATGATGCGCGCTGCGAGACTGGAACGGTCCAGCCTCGCAGCGTATGTTTTTGACGGCCAGCGGGCCCGCGGAAATCTGATCTCGTGAAGATAGCGATCGTTGCGGCGGAAGCCGCCCCTCACGCCAAGGCCGGCGGTCTCGCCGACGTGATCGGCGCGCTGCCGGGGGCATTGAAGGCGGCCGGCGAGGAGCCGTCGCTGATCGTGCCCGGCTACGCTTCGATTGTGAACAGGGTCGAAGCTGCGCCGGTCGCGCGCGATATCCCGATGCGATTCGGCGCCGGCGTCGAGCGTTTTTCGGTGTTGCGCGCGACCGATCCGCATGGCGTGCCGATGTACCTGATCGATCATCCCGGATTTTTCGCCCGGCGTGGAATCTATGGCGACAACGGCATCGACTATCCCGACAACATGCGGCGCTTTGCTTTCTTTGGCCGCGCCGCCGCCGTTGCAGCCGCGGAGATAGTCGCGCCGGACGTAGTCCATGCTCACGATTGGCATTCGGCGGCCGTGCCGATTGCGATGCGCGCCGACGACGCTCTTCGCCCCCGCTTCGAAACGGCGCTTTCGATCTTCACGATTCACAATCTTGCATTCCAGGGTATCGGCAAACGCGAGGACTTCGCGCTGCTCAATCTCGGCGCGCGATATTTTTCGGTCGATTGCCTGGAATTTTACGGCCACTTGAATCTGATGAAGGGCGCTATCGTGCTGTGCGACGGCGCGTCAACCGTCAGCCCCACTTACGCGCACGAGGTGATTACCGACCCGGAACTCGGCTTTGGACTGGAGGGAGTGCTTCGCGACAAGCGCGAAAATTTCGTCGGAATCCTCAACGGCGCCGACTACAACGAGTGGAATCCCGCCACCGACCCCGCAATCGCCGCGACTTACACGCCCGCGAAACCCGACGGCAAGCGCGCATGCGCACGCGCCTTGCGCGATTCACTCGGCCTGCCCAACCGCGAGCATTGGCCGATGGTCGGGATGGTCACCCGCATGACCGGGCAAAAAGGCGTTGACCTGCTTAAGGACGCGCTCGACGCCGTGATGCGCCTGGATTTGCAACTCGTCATGCTCGCGAGTGGCGATCCGGTGCTCGAGAAATTCTTCAAAAAGGCGGAGTCACGCTACCCTGAAAAACTCCGAGCGATAATCGAGTTCAACGACACGACCGCGCATCGAATCCAGGCCGGCAGCGACGCTTTCCTGATGCCGTCGCGATTCGAACCGTGCGGACTCACCCAGATGTACGCGCTGCGCTACGGCACGGTGCCCGTGGCCCGCGCCACCGGAGGACTGCGCGACACCGTAAGTGAGTTCGATCCCCGGCGCGCCACCGGCAACGGCTTCGTCTTCGACAAGTTCGACGCGGCGGAGATGGTCGCGGCGATGGGCAGGATGGTGGCGACGTTCAGGCAGCGCACGACGTGGCGGCGGCTGATGCAAAATTGCTTCGCCTCGGATTTCTCGTGGCAACGGGCGGCTGGACAATACCTCGCGTGGTTCACCCGGCTGCGAAAAGATCGCGGCCTCAGCTAGAATCCGGCCGTGGCACTCTCACCCACAGAATATCTCGTTTACGCCGACGGCTCCTGTCTCGGTAACCCGGGGCCGGGCGGATGGGGCGTCGTGATCCGCCATCCCGATGGCGTTGTGACCGAACTCAACGGCCACGATCCTTCAACCACCAACAACCGGATGGAATTGATGGGCGCGATCGAGGGCTTGCGCGCGACCCAGCGCGGCGCCCACGTCACTGTACGCAGTGACAGCAGGTACCTCGTCAATTCGATGACGCTTCATTACAAGCGCAACAAGAATCACGATTTGTGGAAACTGCTCGACGCCGAAACGGCGGCGCGGCGCGTGCAATTCGAATGGGTTCGCGGACACGACACCGATCCGATCAACAATCGCGCCGACCAACTCGCCATGATGGGTGCCAATGGCCGGCTGGTTGCCGATGGAGCGTTGCCGGATCGATCGCGGACGCGGCGTATCGCGCGGGCCTTGAAGACCGGCGACTCAGCCGACGCGGCCGAGCTCATGGGGCGGCTCAAGCCCGGCGAATCGATTCGCGAATGCGCGGCATGCGGCGCGAAGTTTGTAAGCCTCGGCGGTGGCGAAAACGACTTCTGCTCGCACGCCCGCTGCCAGCTTGAAGCGCGCCGTGGCTGAAGCGCTCGTCCTCGTTCTCCTGAGCGGCGTTACCAGATCGATGGAACCAACGCGTCCGTCTCGCGGATGTAGGCGTCGTACTCTTCGCCAAATTGCGCGCGCATCTCCGCCTCTTCGGACTTCATTCGCCGATGCGCGAAAATCCCTCCGACGATCAGCGTCAGGACCGCGGTGATAGGCGCCCCGTAGATGAGCGGCCATCCGAACGTCACCAAATACGTACCCGCGTAGATCGGATGCCTGACGTAACGATAGAAGCCGCTCTTGACGAGCACCGAATGCTCGGCCGTCCTGCCCGAAGTGAAAAATCCGAGCTGAACCCGCGCGCCAAGCGCCAGCCACATCCCCCACAGTGCGATCAGCAGTCCAAGCGCGCTGACGAATGCGGGCGCTGAGCCGCCGTAAACATAGGTGCGCTCGAACGGCGCCGCCACAAACGTCACCAGCAGTGGGAGCTGCACGGCGATCCGCTGGCTGAGTTCTTCGTGTGCGGAACGGTCCTCGGCGTCTTCGCGCACGATCAAATCGGCAAAGCGAAAGCCCGCGTATGCCGCCAGGTATGCGAGCACGTAGTGATGCTCGGTAAAGTAGGAGGTGATTCCCAGTCCCATCGCGAGCGCGCCGATGACGGCTGTCAGGAAGATCGCCTCCTCCGCGAAGCGCAGCGCCAGGCTGCGGATGAAATGCGGATGCGCGCCGGGCGCGGCGGCGTCGGCGGCGAGCAACGCGGCAGCCGGCGTCAATCCTCCGGTTGCCTTGCTGTTGGACTGCGGCGCCTCCTGATCCATTTCACTCGCCATCACGCCACTTTTGCAGATGCATTGAAATGATCAAAGAGGGGCCGAGCGCAAGCCGATCCGCAGCGAGATAGGTGCAGCCAGCCGATTGCGCTGATTCGCGAAAAAGGAAATTTACCGCGAATATCGAAAAGTATCCAATTTGCCCTCGCATTCTGCGATTTCCCATAACCTGTCGATTTTAATGTATATTCTACCGTCTCCGGGCACCAGTACCAAATGGTAGGTTTGGAAAGCTGTTGTTAAATCGAGAGTTTTTTCGATGGCAGCTGACTTGCTTCACCACCGTCAGTCACTGAATACGGGAGGACCTGAAAATGAATGCAACAACCAATGAAGCGAGAATCGCGGGAATCGCCAACGCCAACGAAGCGGCGGAATCCACCACTGGAGTCCGCTTCGCGCAGAACAGTCTGCTGAGCGAACTGCCCGGCGTGGTGTTCGGTTTGATCACGCTCGGATACCTCGTCAGCTCGCTGCTGGCGTTGGCCTGAAATCGTCCGAAGAATTTATGGGAGGAATTTGAAATGAACGCAACCACCACTGAACCAAGGCTCGTGGGGATCGCATCGATCAACCAGGCGGCTGCCGTCAGCGATGCGACTCGGATCGCACAGTACAACATGCTGAACGAAATCCCGGGCGCGATTTTCGGCGTCATCACCGTCGTGTACATCGTGGGTTCGCTGCTCGCGCTCGCGCATTAACTCATGCGTTTCGTTTCTACAGTGTCGCGCGCGGCCAGCATCGCAAACCTGACCGGGCGCCGAAATACCCGGGCTGTGCTGCCGGATTCGGCGCGCGCGGAAATGCGCGAGGCGGTGGGCGGCCCATCCGGGAACCGCGATACCATCGTGAGTGACACCCAGATGATCGCGGCCGCCAGCACGATCGTGAACCACGCCATCGCGCGAATTCGCCGCAGCATCGAGTTCAACTGTTCGACGGTAAACGGCTCGCCGTCGCCGTGTGCGGCCACCTCTTCCTGCCGGCCGATTCTGAATGCCAGTCCGAACGTGATGTAGGTCTGGATGAAGATCAGAACGAAGGCGAGCGCCAGCTTCAGCTCGAGCACCGAACCGATCCGCGCGAAGTAGTCGAACTTCATCGACGCTTTCAAGTCCGTCAGGCGCGTCGCACCGCTAATCACCACAATTCCCAGCACCGCGATCGTGAACGGGTTGTAGAACTTGAATCCGGCGATCAGGCTCGCGCGCCGGGCCGCCTCGTTGGGCGCGGTCTGGGCCGCCGGGATCAGCATATAGATGACCGCGAACTGCGCGCCGACGTATGCCGCCATCGCGCACAGATGCAACCACGTCAGGAATTCGCCGCCGATCATCGCCAGGCTATTTTCTGTGGTCCTTCGCCGAGTCCGCGCGGGATGAAGCTCGTCGTCTGCGCGAAGTCATCGCCGGCCGGCTTCTTGCGCTTCCAGCCAGCGCTCCGCGTCGATCGCCGCCATGCATCCCGTGCCCGCGGCCGTGACCGCCTGCCGATAGACGCTGTCGGCGACGTCGCCGGCCGCGAACACACCGTCGATGTTGGTGTAGGTCGATCCCGGTTTCACTTTCAGGTAGCCGATCTCGTCCATCGTGAGCTGGCCCTTGAACAGCGCGGTGTTTGGCTGATGCCCGATCGCGACGAAAACGGCGTCGGTCTTATGCTCGGCGGTCGCGCCGGTCTTGCGATTTTTCAACCTGACGCCGCTCACGCCGTTTTTCGGGTCGCCAAAAATCTCGTCGATTACCGAATCCCAGATGAACGCGATCTTCGGATTGCGGCGCACGCGATCCTGCATGATCTTCGATGCACGCAGCGCGTCGCGGCGATGCACGATCGTGGCTTTGGTGACGAATCTGGTCAAGAAGTTCGCCTCCTCCAGCGCGGTATCGCCGCCGCCAATCACGAGCGCTTCCTTGCCTTTGAAGAATGCGCCGTCGCAGGTGGCGCATGCGCTCACACCGTAACCCATCAAGCGTTTTTCCGATTCGATTCCGAGCAGCTTTGCCGACGCGCCGGTCGAAATGATCACGGTCTCGGCCTTGACCAGCTTGCCATCCATCACCAGTTCAAAAGGCCGCTTGCCCAGGCGCACCTCGGTCACTGCGCCGGTCATGAAACGCGTGCCGAAGCGAGTCACCTGGCGCCGGAACACGTCCATCATCTCGGGGCCCTGGATGCCATGCTCGAAGCCCGGATAGTTCTCGACCTCCGTGGTGATGGTGAGTTGGCCGCCGGGTTCATTTCCTTCGATCACCAGCGGACTGAGATTGGCGCGCGCGGTATAGAGCGCCGCGGTTAGTCCGGCGGGACCGGAACCGAGGATTACGACCTTGTTGATTTCGTCAGCCATTTAACCTGTCCTGCGCAATGGTTCGAGATGTTTGGTTGAACTGGGAATCAAGAGTTTATTGTATATTCGCGGGCGGTCAACATAAGCTCTAACCACTTCCTTCAATGGCGGGCAAGAAACAATCCCAAAAGCCGCGCGCCGTCTCCACGCGGCTGACGCATCTTGATGCGCGCGGGCGAATCCGGATGGTCGATGTCGGCGAAAAACCGGTAACGCGGCGCGAGGCGATCGCGCGCGGCCAGGTCCGGATGGCGCCGGCCACCCTTCAAGCGGTAGTCGGCGGGAAACTCAAAAAAGGCGAGGCGCTGGCGGCGGCGCGCATCGCGGGAATAATGGCGGCGAAACGCACCCATGAGTTGATTCCGCTATGCCATCAGATCCCGCTCGAAGTCGTCGAAATCGATTTCAGACCCGATCCCGCCGGAGCCTCGATCCAAATCCAGGCGCGCACCGTCACCGACGCGCGCACCGGCGTCGAGATGGAGGCGATGGTCGCGGTGAGCGCGGCGGCATTGACGATTTACGACATGGCCAAGGCTATCGATCGCGCGATGGAAATCGGCGCAGTCCGGCTGGTCGCAAAACGCGGCGGCCGCAGCGGCGACTTCGCCCGCGCCGGCGAGCAGCCATGGCCGGCGCGGTGAGCGCGCCAATCGCGCGCGCAGTCCTCAAGCGCGGCAGGGAAGGACCGGTCCGCGGCGGCAATCCGTGGATCTTCTCGCAAGCGATCGATCGGATCGAACCGCCGTCGATCGAAGCCGGCGCTCCCGTCACCGTGCACGACGCATCGGGCGTGCTGCTCGGCATGGGTTACTGCAACCCCGCGACCACGATCGCAATCCGGATGCTTGCGTGGGGAGAGGCGCCCGCAATCGAAGAACTGGTTGCGCGCCGGCTCGGTGGCGCGCTCGAACTCCGCCGCCGTTTCATCCGCGACGATACGAATTCGTACCGCCTCGTCAACGGTGACGGCGACGGGCTGTCAGGCGTGGTCGTCGATCGATTCGGCGAGGTTCTGGTGGTGCAAATTCTGACCGCCGGCGCGGATCGGATGCGCGCGACGATTGTCGCCGCGCTGAACGATCTGCTTCATCCGCGCTCGATCATCGAACGAAGCCACGGCGCGGTGAGAAAGCAGGAAGGCCTCGACGACTACGCTGCGGTTTTAGCCGGCGAACCCGTGACCGGGACGATCGCGGCCGAGAACGGAATTAAAATCAAGCTGGATTTCGATCACGGGCAGAAGACCGGCTACTTTTTGGATCAACGCGACAACCGCGCGAAGGCGGGCGGGATCGCGTCGGGTGCGCGGGTGCTCGACGCCTTCTGCTACCAGGGTGGATTCTCGCTGGCGGCGATTGCGGGCGGCGCCGCGCGGGTCGTCGCCGTCGATACGTCAGCGCGGGCGCTGGAAATCGCGCGGCAAAATCTGGAACTGAACGAGTACCCCGCCGGCGCCGTCGAGTTCGTTCACGGCGAAGCCGGCAAGTTCATGGCTGAGACGGCGGAGCGCTTCGATCTGATCGTGCTGGATCCGCCGCCGCTGGCGCGCAGCCGAGGCGATGCGGAGCGCGCGGGGCGGCTATACGTGGAACTCAACTCGGTTGCGATGAGGGCGCTGGCGCCGGGCGGGCGTCTGATGACGTTTTCATGCTCGACGCATTTCCGCGCCGAGGATTTCGTCCGCGCCGTACGATTTTCCGCGTCCAACGCTGGCCGCAATCTTCGCTTGATTGCGCATCTGGGCCCCGGCCCGGACCATCCTGTGCTGCTCGGTCACGCGGAGGGCGAGTACCTGACGGGCCTGTTGCTGTCGGATCTGTAAGTTAGCGGGCTGTTGAGAAAGTAATTTTCAACGCCCGCGCCCTCTCTCTCGTGGGCCGGTATCTAATGGTGCCGCCCTTTTTTCATGGCCGCTTTCTGCGGGGTTTGGAATCGACTTCCAGTCATGGTCGCCCAGCCAAAATATCGGCAACGGAGAAGAAGACGTTTCCCGTTTGAGACGCATGGCGTCTTTTCCGGAGTAAGAGATCCGGCAGTTTGATCCGATCCTCAAGAATCGCCATCAGATCGGCTCCATCCATTAACAGAAGGAGTTTTCTGCCGCTGGACGTGTACGCGTCAATGCCTTCCCGAGAGAAACCGTTGATAGCGAGAAACAAGCCCAACGCATTGTCCAGTTTCCGGTTAAGCTTACCATCGAGCGAATCTAACGCCGCTGCTCCAATCGGATCAGCGTGCCACTTTCCTTCGAACAGATAGTCCGTCGAATCGAAAGTGAATGCGCCGTCGATCTGTTCTCCCGTCACCTTGAAGGACGCCCGAGGATCGAGATCGAAAAGGTCGAACAGTTCCCTCAAAATCTTCTCGAGAATGTAGCCACGGTCTTGATGATTGGCGACGAGAAGAGACAAATATTGGTTCCGGAGTTCCGCGAGCTTCGCCTGCACATCGGTGTGTTTTTTGGCGCGGTCGCTCGCGGCGGTCTTTAGCTCCTCCGATTTGCGTCGGTCTTGAAGGATCTCTTCGTGACCCTCAAGGCGTTTCCGTAGAGCGGCGACCGCAGCCCTCGCCTCTTTGGCCTTTGCCGCGCCATCTTCTAAGCGTGCTAGATGAGCGAAGTCGTCAACCTTGGCGACATCGACCATCAGATTGACTAAGTCGTCTCCATATCGCTGCTGGTTCCACTCCATCTCGTCCACCAGGACGCCGACTATGTCGCGCTTCGTGTCAGACCAATTTATCCGCGAGAGAAGGTGCGGATTTTTCAGCGAGGTAGTGAGAAAGCTTCTGAGATCGGCCTTGTACCAGTAGACCGTCGTCAGAGCACGTTTGAGTGCGACAATTGCGTCGGGCGCGATCTTGCGGTTCGTCAATCCTATTCCTCTAGCCGCACCTTATTTGCTCGCACTTGTGCGACAACCGTCAGCCCTTCGAACCGTGTCGGGAGCGTAGGCGTCGCGTTCTGCTTTGGTGATCCTAACGCATCCGGGTGTCGCGGTTAAGCGGGATCGACACTGCCTGTTGACACCGCCTCCGCCGTCTCGCCCGCAACAGCGCCGCAATCGGGTAGGACAAAGGACTCTCTCTGATAGGAGAGTTTTGCATAACCGGATGTTGGCGCTGAAGCGATACGCGCTGGCGCGCGAGATCCTTCGCTGCGCTCAGGATGACACAAACAAGCGAGCAGCCGCTGGTGTCATTCTGAGCGAAAGCTGCTGTAGCGAAGAATCTCGACGGTCGCACCGCGCTGGTCACCGGCATCGGGCTCGGCATCAGCCGCACCGGGCCGATTTTTCGCGCGCGGAATCTGACTTGCTAAGCGGTCGGGTTTGCTTGAGTATAGAGCAAAATTTCCCCATGGGATCGGCCGGATGGAGCGAAACCTCCACGCATACAGCTTAATCAAGACGCTCTTTGTCCTAGTCGCGCTCGCGACTGCCGCGTGTCATCGCGAAGTTGCACTGCCGCCGTTGCCGCTTCGCAATATCACGCTGACCGACAAGTTTTTCGATGTATGGCCGACCAGCCCGACGCGCGCGTTTGTCGTCGGCGATCGGGGCAAGGTGCTGTTGACCGAGGACGGCGGCCGTCATTTCAAGCGGATCGACATCGGCACCCAGCTGGGCGTCTTCGGAATCCAGATGGCCGACGATCAGAACGGCTACCTGTGCGGGCAGGACGGCCTGGTGATGCGCACGCGCGACGGCGGCAAGAGGTGGGAGCGTCTGAACTCGCGAACGCATCTGTTCATTTTCGGGCTGTCGTTTCCCGACGCGATGCACGGTTTCTTTGTTGGCGACCGCGCGCTGGTGCTGAGCACGACCAACGGCGGCGAGAGTTTCATCAAGCGCCAGTTGCAGCGGCTGTTTCCGGAGGCGCTGGCCGACTACGCGCTGCCGTACGAGGAGCCGGTGCTTTACAGTGCGAGTTTCCTCGACGACGATCACGGATGGGTGGTCGGCGAGTTGGGGCGCATCTGGGCGACCGAAAATGGCGGCAAGAGCTGGCAGGAGCAGCAGCAACCGCTGGTGGCGCAATGGAAACGTCCGCTCGGACCCGGCGACGATCCGCGCTTCGCCGATTTTATCCTGCCGACTTTTTTCAGCGTCTCGTTCCGCGATCAAAAGCATGGCGCGGCGTGCGGACTGGAGGGATGGGTGGTGCAGACCGACGACGGCGGCAAGAGCTGGCGGTTTGCCCATCAGGCGGCCAAGCCGGGCGCGGCGCCCGACACGCTGGTTGCGGGAGCGCTGCAGATTCCGGCGCGCGATCCGCTGTTCTCGATCGATCTGTATGCCGGCGACCAGGGAATCACCACCGGATTGACGGGCACCGTGCTTCGGCTTCAGCCCAACGGCGCATGGGCGCACGATCCGAGTGTGCCCGCGATACCGTTCCCGCTCAGCCAGGTGCGGTTCTTCGACGCGCAGCACGGATGGATCGTCGGCTACGGCACCATCCTGTACACCGAGGACGGCGGCAAGAGCTGGCGCTTGTGCCAGGGTTGAGCGCGAACGCACGCGCACGAGGACCGCGGAGAACGCAATGACCTGGTATCGATTTGGTGAATGGATTCTGCGCTGGCGCTTCATCGTGTTGGGCGTGGTCGGCGCGCTGACCGCATTCTTCGGCTACTACGCAGCGCAAACCCAGTTGGTTACCAGCTTCGGCGAGCTGCTCCCGCAGAACCATCCGTTCATCCAGGTCGCGCACAAGTACGACCGCTACTTCGGCAGCGTCAACAACGTCACGATCATGATCGAGGCGAAGGAGGGGACGATCTACACCCCCGCGATCATCGGCAAAATAGTTCAGATGACGCGCGACATGGATCTGGTTTACGGCATCCAGCACGGCTCGGTGCGCTCGATCTCGACCTCGAGCTATTTCCGCCCGCTGGCCGGCGGCGTGATTCTCAATACCCCGGTGCTGCCCAACGGCGACATTCCCAAGACCGCCGGCGAGCTGGAAGAACTCGAGAGCAACGTCCACAAAAATCCCGGCGTGATCTTCGGCCGCTTCGTTTCGCTCGACGACAAGGCGGCAGTGATCGAGGGCAGCTTCCTCGAGACGCGACTGGATTACACACACATCTTCAACGAGATTCGGCGTATCGTGGTGGACCGGGAGCGCGACCCGTCGGTGCACATTTACGTCGGCGGGCAGCCGATCCTCTACGGATGGGTGTACCACTACACGCCGGAATTTCTCTGGATCTTTGTCGCCACGGTGCTCGCTGTCTGGGTTCTGCTTTATCTTTATTTCCACGATTGGCGCGGTGCGCTGCGGCCGACGATCTCCGGCGTAATTTGCGCCATCTGGGGCCTGGGCTTCATCCGGCTGCTCGGCTTCGGACTCGATCCGCTGGTGCTCGTCATCCCGTTCCTGATAACCGCGCGCGCCGTCAGCCATTCGGTGCAGATGCACGATCGGTACTACGAAGAGTTTTACCGCCTGCGCGACAAGGAGAGGGCGATCCTGTCGTCTTTCTCCGAGCTGTTCGTTCCGTCGCTGTCGGGAATTCTGACCGATGCGTTCGGCGTGCTCGTCATCCTGCTCGTGCCGGTTCTGTTTCTGCAGCGACTCGCGATCACCGCGAGCTTCTGGATCGCCGCGATCATCGTCAGCGAGCTGATACTCAATCCGATCGTGTACTACTACCTCGACCCGCCGCGCATCGACGTGATCGAGCGGCGCGAGCATGGCTTCTTCAAACGAATGCTGCAGTCGATCGCCAAACCGATGCTGGAAAGATCGGGCCGCATCGCCACCTTCGCCGCCACCATCGCGGTGATTGCGCTGTGCGCGTTTTTCTGGTCCGGACTCAAGGTCGGCGACCCGTCGTCCGAATCGCCCATTCTGTGGCCCAACTCGGCGTATAACCGCTCGATGGCCGCGATCCAGAGCGAGTTTGGCGCGATCGAGCAGTTCGTCGTAGTCGCGGAGCTCAACCGGCGCGAATCGCTCAACGATCCCAGGCTGTACCACGTCATGGACGAGTACGAGCGTCACATGGAGCGGGATCCCGCGGTCGGGCGCACATTCTCGGTTGCCGATCTGCTGTCCAACGGCGGCTCCGCGCTCAGGGAATTCCAGCCCAAGTGGAACGTGCTGCCGACCACCACGCGCGGGACCGGACAGCTGCTCGGCGGATTGCTGGCCGGCGCCTCTCCGCTGTCAACCGCGTACATCATCACGCCACGGCGCAACGCCACCCAGATAACGGTCTATTGCAAAGATCGCGAGGGCGAAAACGTCCAGCGAGTGGTGCTGCGCACGCAGCGATTCTTCGCCGAACCCAAGCATCAGGTGCCCGGCGTGACGTTTGCCCTCGCCGCGGGAATAATCGGCGAGCTCGCCGCGGCCAACCAGGAGATCATCGACAATGATGTTTTGCTCAACCTGCTCGCGTTCGCCACTATCTACATAATAATACTCATAACCTATCGCTCGTTCATGGCGGGACTCTATTTGCTATTCCCGCTGGCGCTCGCCAACGCCGCTATCAATGCCTACATGGGCGCACATAACATCGGTATCAACATTAATACTCTGCCGGTAGTCACTGTCGGCGTCGGATTCGGGATTGACTATTCGATCTACATCGTAAGCCGGATTATCGAAGAACTCGCACTCGGCCGCGATCTCAAGGGCAGTACCTATTCTGCCTTGATCACCTCGGGCAAGGCCGTCGCATTCACCGCGCTGACGCTGGTCGCGTCGGTGCTGTTCTGGTACTGGTCGAGCATCCGCTTCGACGCCGAAATGGGCCTGCTGCTGGCGGTCTGGATGTTCGTTTCGATGCTTGGTGCGATGACCATTCTGCCCGTCTTGATCGTGACTTTCGATCCCGCCTTCATCCGCCGCGAGAAGCAACGCGCAATCGCATCGAAGCGCCCCCACCTGGAAAGCCGCACGCTGGCCGCATTTTCCTAACCGTCGACTCTCGTGGATAATCTGATCGGGTGCCTGCGATGAAACTCGAGCGGCTGGATCATTTCGGTATCGAGGTGGCGGACCTGGCGCGCGCCGAGCGCTTCTATAGCGGTGTCCTCGGGCTTGAAGTCGTCAACCGTTTTGGCGATCAGGTTTTGCTCGATTGCGGCGGCCAGAACCTTGCCCTGTTCGAGGTGTCCCGGCCTTCGCTGGGCGCCGCCGCGCGCCGGGCGATAATCGCGCACCCGCTCGGCCGCGGGCATCATGCGTTCAAGGTGAAGCGGAGCGATTTTGCCCAGGCTCGCGAGCGGCTCGCGGCCGCCGGGGTCGAGAGCGCCGCGCCGATCGATTGGGGCGATCACGACTGCATCTACTTCCTCGATCCCGACGGCAATCTGCTCGAGATGGTGAGTTACCGCTGAATGCCGATCTGAAATCCCGCGCGTCCGTGGTTCATTATCAATGAACCCGGGCCCCATGATCCGCGCCGAAGATCTCCGCAAGCGCTACGGCCACCGCGTTGCGCTCGACGGCGTGTCGTTTACCGTCAACGCCGGCGAGATCGTCGGCCTGCTGGGTCCCAACGGCGCCGGCAAGACCACCGCGCTCTCGATTCTGTCGGGCGTGATCGCTCCGGACTCCGGCCGCGCCTCGATTGCCTCTTACGATCTCGCCACCGCGCCGCGCCTGGCGCGCCACAGCCTCGGCCTGGTGCCGCAATCGCTCGCGCTTTACCCGACGCTTACCGCGCTTGAAAACCTCGTGTTCTTTGGGCGGATAGAGGGGATGGCCGCGCGCGACGCTTTGAGCCACGCCCGCACTTTGCTCGAGGAAGTCGGGCTGGCCGATCGCGCGGACGACGTGGTAAGCGAATTTTCCGGCGGCATGATGCGCCGGCTGAACATCGCCTGCGGAATGGTGCACTCTCCGGCGGCGATCATGCTCGACGAGCCAACCGTGGGCGTCGATCCGCAATCGCGCGGGCGGATCTTCGCGGTCATCGAGGCGGCCGCGCAAGCCGGTGGCGCGATCCTCTACAGCACGCACTACATGGAAGAAGCAGAACGGCTATGCAACCGAATCGTGCTGATCGATCACGGGAAAATAGTTGCGCAGGGCACCGGCCGCGAACTGATCGCATTGGCGGGAACGGAACCGCGGATCGAAATCATGACCAAAAAAGCGCTGCCGCCCGGATGGTCCAACGGGATCGCGGGCGTCGGCGAACTGCCGTGGGAGGTGTTCGACGGCTTGGCGGCTGTGCTCACGCTGCGCACGCTCGACCAGGTGCCCGACGTGATTCGCCGCGCCGGCGAGATTGGCGGCGAGGTCGTCGAGTTCCACGTCCATCGCCCCAATCTCCAGGACGCATTCCTGAAACTCACCGGCCACGCGCTTCGCGATACGCCATTAAGATGATGCGCGCCACGACCAACGATCCGGTTCGCGTGAGGCGATGATGCTGCGCGCGGTGTGGCTGACGATTGGCAAGGAATTCCTGCTCATCCGCCGCGATCGGGTCGGCCTGTTCATGCTGCTGGTCGCGCCAATCGCCGTCATCGCTGCCGCTGGATTTTCGCTGGCGAAAATTTACGGCGGCCGGGTCGCTCCGCGCGGCGAATATTCGGTGGCCATTTTCGACGAAGACCAGGGCGCTATCGCGCGCGCGATCCTCGACGCAATCGCGCAGCGGCCCGAGCTCTCAGTCATTCATTGCTCGAGCCGCGTTGACGCTCAGCAGACTGTCCGCGAGCGAAAAATGGCGGTGGTCGCAATAGTCATTCCTCAGGGAACAAGCGATTCGATCGAACACGGCCACAGCGCGCGGCTCATTCTTTATACCGATCCGGTCAAATATCTGCAGACCACACAGATCGAGCTGACGCTTTCGGAGTTGTGCCGGAAAATCAGCGCCGGCGCCGCCGCCGAGGCGCGGACGCAGGCGGCCGAACAAACTCGCAACTTGACCCGTCAGCTCGAGCAGGTGCGCGAGTCCGCCGAGCAAGCCCGCACCGAAGCCGCTCGCGCCGGCGCCGCGGCCACTGCATCGCGCGCCGCGCTCGCGGCGCGGATTCGCGCGCAGCTCGAGACTGCCTTGAGCAACGCGCGCGCTCAAACCAAAGCCGCGCTCGACGCCGAGTTGAACCGGGTCCAGCGCAAGGTTGACGCCGACGCCGCCGCGCAGCGGGCGAAACTCGATGAGCTCAAGAATTATTTGAAGCGCCTCGAGCTCGCGCACGGCCAGTTCGAGACATGGTTCGGCCAACTCAAGCAACTCGCGGGCAGCCACGCCGCCGACATCCCGCCGCCGCCGCTAATCCCGGCTCTCCCGGCCGATCTGGATCTCAGCGCAAGCGCAATCAAGCTCGAACCCGGCGCGGATCTCAAGGACGTCCGGGCCAGGCTCGAAAGCGCGCTCACCACTGCGCCGATCGATCTTAATCTGCCCGAACTGCCGGCGATGCCAAAAATCCCGCCCGTCAACATTCCGGTCCTGCCTCGAATCGATTCGAGCCTCGCGATCCCGGGCACGCTGGGATACGCCGAAGTCGATTTGACCGGCAGGGAAATCGGCGCGGTCGGAGGATTCAACGCGTTCGATCTCCAGGTGCCGGGTTTCGCCGTGACCTTTCTTTTGATCGGCATGTTGATGGGCGTGTCGTTGGCGCTGATCGACGAGCATGATTGGGGCACGCTCGAACGCCTGCGCTCGGCGTCGGCGCCGCTGTGGACTACGCTTACCGGAAAGCTGCTCGCCCGCTTCGTAGTCGGCTTCCTCCAGATGGCGGTGTTGTTCGCCGCCGGATACGCGCTTTTCGGAATTTCGCTCGGCCGCACGCCGGCGGCGCTGATGATACCCGCCGCGGCGATTGCTTTCGCCGGCGCGGCCTTCGGATTGATCGTTGCCGGAGTGGGGCGGACGCGCGACGCCATTCTGCCCGTGGGTGCAATTGTGATCATGACGATGGCGGCGATCGGCGGATGTTGGTGGCCGATCGACCTGGAACCCGCCTGGATGCAGCAACTCGCGCTGGCGCTGCCGACCACGTGGGCGATGCGCGCCTTCAACGATTTGATGATCCGCAATCTCGCCGCGTCGGTTGCGCTGGTTCCGGCGGCCGTCAACTTTGGATTCGGAATCATCTACACTGTTGCAGGCGTTGCAATCGCGCGCCGGCGTTTCGGCTGATCGCACGACAATGGAGCACTTGCCAATTGAAGAAATTTGCAAATGAGTCTCGCGCCGTCCTGACGCACGCAATGATTGCGATGGCCGGCGCATTCGCGCTGATGGTTTTCGAGCCGTGCGCTGCCGGCGCAGCCACGATGCGATTCAAGATTGACGTTGACCGCAGCACGGTAAGCGTGTCGGTCGCGGAGCCGGCCGCCTTCATCCGCGGCAGCGCGACCGGGACGTTGCGCATAATCGACGGCGCGGTGAGCGGCGATCCCGCCGACATCCCGGGCACCGCGAAGGTGCGGATACTGATCGACGCGGGCAGCTATCGCAGCGACCGTGCGTCGCGCGATCGAGTCGTCACCGAAAAATCGCTCGAGGCGGACAAATTTCCCACCATCGGATTCGAGAGCAGCAGCGTCGTCGGCGTCGTGATGGGCGGCCGCAACGAAGGCACCGCGATAGTGACCGGCTTCCTCACGCTTCACGGCGAAGCGCATGCCATGACCATGTCGGTCCACGCGGCGCTCGACGCGGACGGCATCTTCACCGGCGACGGCGAAGTGAAGTTCAATTACGAGGATCTCGGGGTCAAGGTTCCCGGCGTCTTGTTCGGCGCGATTCTGGCCGGCGATGAAGCGACGGTTCGCTTTCACATCGTCGCGGTCAATGCCGCAACGCCCGCTGCGGACGCCTCGCCCGCCGCTGCGACTGCGCCTTCGCAGTAATCTCCGTTTGTCCGCGCGGCGCAAAACCGCCGGCTGCGGTAACTGAGTTGGCGTCGGCGATCGAAGCTGACGGCGGTGCTGCGCTGGCCGCCTATCAAGAGCCGATTGGCGATCACTGGCATCTGTTCGCGATGCTTCCGATTGCGAAAGTGGAGGCGACGCCGTATCAACGCGACCTCTCGCCGGCGCATCTCAAGCGAATGATCGAAGTGATGAAGAAGCTCGACCGTTTTACCGAGCCGATCGTCGCCGTTCACTCGGCCGGCATTTACTGGACTCCCAACGGCAACCATCGCCGCGCTGCCGCGGTCAAATCAGGCGCCAAAATGATACCTGCGATCGTGATACCGGACCCCGAGGTCGCTTTTCAGATCCTCGCGCTCAACACCGAGAAAGCGCACAACCTGCGCGACAAGGCGCTCGAGGTAATTCGGATGTATCGCGCGCGTCTCGAGCAGCGGCCCAAATCCGCCGAGAAGGACTTCGCCTTCGAGTTCGAGCGAGCGCATTACATCACGCTCGGCCTGCTTTACGAAAGAAAACCCAGGTTTTTGGGCGGCGTTTTCGCGCCCCTGCTCAGCCGGGTGGACGGGTTCCTGAACCAGCCGCTCAAGGATGCGATCGACGATCACCAGGAGCGCGCGGCCCAGGTCGAGCGCGCCGACGAATTGGCAATTGAACTGGTGGTCGCGGGCAAGCAGCGCGGCCTGACCCATCCTTATCTGAAGAACTTTATCGTCGCGCGATCCAATCCGCTCACGCGCGCGCGCAAAAATCTTCCGACCTGCAAGGCGGCGCTGGCAAGTCTGATCAAGGCGCTCGAGCAATTCGATCTGGGCAAAATCCACTTCGGACAGATTCGCGATGCGGCCCAAATCGCCGCCGCTACCTCAGTCGCCGACCCCGGCTGAGGTACGCCAATCGTACAAACGTGCGCGCGACGCAGGCGTTTGACGCGGACGGCAGCCACGAGCGGGCGGCGCTATGGCCGCCGATCGCAAGATGTTAGGGTCTCCAACGTACCGGGAGTTCTCAGCGAGAGAGGGAAAGGAGCCTGCGGCGTCATTATGTCATTCAACGAATATGCTTCCTTCGACGGCCTGGCCCTGGGCCGCATGGTGCGCGAGCGCAAGATCACGCCGGCTGAGCTGATGGACGCGGCGATTGCGCGCGCGGAAAAGCACAACGCAAAGCTCAACGCGATCGTGTTCAAGGATTACGATCGCGCGTGCGCCGCGGCGCGCGCCCACGCGGCCGGTGACGCGTCGTTCGCGGGCGTGCCGCTGCTGCTCAAGGATATTATGGGCGACTGCGCGGGGATGCCGACGCGCTCGGCGTGCGCGTTTCTTCCGGCCACGCCGATGCTGGCGGACTCGGAGGTGGTGGCCCGCTACAAGCGCGCGGGCTTTATCCCGTTCGCCAAGACCAACGCGCCCGAATTGGGAATTCCTCCTGTGACCGAGTCGCGTCTTTACGGGCCGGCGCACAACCCGTGGAACCTCGAGCGCACGACGGGCGGCTCCAGCGGCGGCTCAGCCGCGGCGGTCGCGGCGGGGATCGTGCCGGTCGCTCATGGCAACGACGGCGGCGGCTCGATTCGAATCCCCGCGGCGTGCTGCGGATTGGTCGGACTCAAGCCGACGCGTGGTCGTATCTCGCTCGCGCCGAATCTCGGCGACATTCTCGGCGGCCTCGTGAACGAGCATGTATTGACCAGAAGCGTCCGCGACAGCGCGGCCGCACTCGACGCGAGCGCGGGTCCGATGCCTGGCGATCCATATTTTCCAGCGCCGCCTGTCCGGCCCTATCTGCAGGAAGCGTCGACGCCGCCCAAGCGGCTTCGGATCGCGTTCTCGACCTGGAATCCTCTGGGCGGCGCCATTCATCCGGACTGCATCGAGGCGACCGAGCGGGCGGCGAAGCTGTGCGCGGAGCTTGGACACGAGGTCGAAGAGGCGGCGCCGCAAATCAATTACCAGATGCTCGCGCAGCTTTTCGAAACCGTCTATACGGCGGGAGTGGCGCTCTCCATCGAGGCGACGCGCATGCTGACCGGCGCCGAGCCGACGCCCGACAAGTTCGAGACCTTCACCTGGAACCTGTACGAGCGCGGCAGGCAGGTATCGGCGCCGCAATATCTGATTGCGCAGGCGCTGCTCCAACAAGCCGCGCGTCAGTTTGCGGCGCTGTTCGAATCGCACGATCTGTTTCTGACGCCCACGCTGGGTCAGCCGCCGCTGCGGATCGGCACGATCGACTTCATGAGTCCGGCCACGACCCTGCTCGACGAAAAGATTTCCAACTTTGCGATTCCATGCCCCGTGTACAACATCACCGGGCAACCGGCGATCTCGCTCCCGCTCCATTGGAATCGCGAGGGCCTGCCAATCGGAACGATGTTCGGTGCGCGCTACGGCGACGAAGCGACGCTGATCCAGCTCGCGGGCCAGCTCGAACAGGCGCAGCCGTGGATCGGCCGTAAGCCGCCGGTTTGGGATTGAATGTTCAGGTACGCGCGAGGCCGGGCAACGCGGCGGCCGCTCTCGGAGGACTAGCGATGAATCTGGAACACGAATTCACTTACCTCGCGACACTCAAGCCGCCGGTGCAAATCGGCGCGGGCCCGTTCGGAACGCGCAACTTCTTCGAAGTCACCGGCGGGACGGTCGAAGGCAAACGGCTGAAAGGTAAAATTCTAACCGGTGGCGGCGACTGGGTGCTGATCGGACCGGATGGATACGCGCGCCTCGACGTGCGCGCCCAGTTCCTCACCGACGACGGCGCCTCTCTGTACGTGCATTACACCGGGCTGCTCCAGATGAACCAGAAGGTCGCCGACGCGCTCGCCAAAGGTGCGAGCACCGATTATGGCGACCAGTATTTCCGCACTACCCCCCGGTTCGAGACCGGCGACCCGCGTTATGCGTGGCTCAACCAGAGCATCTTCGTCGCGGAAGGGCGGGTCGGCCCCGGCCGCGTCGAGTACAAGGTGTACCGCGTGGCCTGACTCCGAACTGGGAACCAGCAGGGAGCGTCCCGCCGAGATGGTGCGCGCATCGCGAAAGATTCATCGAGCGATTCTCGCCGCCGCCGCATCCGTGCTTTGGTTCGGCGCGTCCAAGCCGGTTGCGGGGGCCGCGATGACGGCCGCCTGTTCGGCCTCCGAATCGAGCGGCGAATATTGCGTGGGCGCATCCAAGCGCGAAATCACGCCGGCCGCGCCGGTCTATCTCGGGGGTTACGGCTTCGGTCCCGTCAGGCGATCGACCGGGGTCAGGAGCCCGATCTACGCGCGTGCAATCGCGATCTCGCGCGGCGAACGGACCGTGGTCTTCTGCGCGATCGACACGCAAGGGCATTTCCTCGCCTACCAGGGGATCGACGCGCCGTATGGCTCGGCCGACATCCGCCGTCGCGTGTCGAAAGACGCCGGCGTTCCCGAACGCGCCATAATCGTCGCCAGCGTGCATGATCATTCCGGACCCGACGACATTGGAGTATGGGGCGGCGTGCCACCGGAATACCTGAAATTCGTCGCCGATCAGACCGTCGCCGCAATCGAATCTGCCCTGCGCGACGAACGGCCGGCATCGCTGTACTCCGGCCAAATCGATACCGCGCCGTCCCATCTCGTGAGAAGCATCCTCCCCGGCTATCCGCTCGACACCAAGCTGCGCGTGCTGTTTGCGAGGAACTCCGACGGCGCGCCGTTCGCGACGCTGATCAACTTCAGCGCGCATGTCACCGCGCTTGGCAAGGACAATACGCTGATCTCGCCCGATTGGCCCGCAGCGGCTCTGCAAGCCGTCGAGAAGGGCCATCCCGATTCGACGGCGCTCGTGATGGTCGCCTCGGTCGGGCGCACCCAGCCCGATCTGAAGGCGATCGGAGCGCGCGGGCCGTCGGCAGCCGAAAGCTACGGTGCAACTGTTGCCAAGCTCACCTTCGTAGCCGAGGCACTCGCGGTGAAAATCGACGGCCCGATCGCGACCGCCGAAACCATCCTCGAAGAGCCAGTCGAGAATCCGGTGCTGGCGAGTCTGATGACCAACGGAAGGCCCGGTGTCGACCGCGTGATGCGCTCGAACCGCGAGCCCTATATGGCGGACGACAAAAGCAAAATACGCACGATTGTGGGCGCGGTGCGAATCGGCACGCTCTTCTTCGCCGCGGTGCCGGGCGAGTCTTTTCCCGAAACGCAAATCACGATGGAAGCGCGCGTGGCCGCGCAAGGGCATTACCTGTTCTCGCTTGCCGAGGATCAGCTCGGCTACGATCCGCCGCCTTACGAGGTGGGGATGGTCGAGTTTGCAAGCCCGCTCGACGAGGGACTGTTCATCATCAATCGTGGTTTCGGCGCCGACGTGACCCGCACGCTGCTTGCCCAAGCGCGCGAACTCGGCTTTCCCGTCTCCGAGACGAGCCACACCGGCGATGAGGGCCGGGAAGCACGCGGCTTGGTCGATTCAGTGAAAGGGGCAGTCGGCAGCGCGGAGGAAGCGATCGTCAGGCCGCTTATCCTGCTGACGCTGTGGCTGGGCTACGACCGCTTCCACTGAGGCAGCGGTGTGACCCCTGCACCCGGTGAAAAGTGAAAAGAGAAGATGCGGGACTTCGTCCCTGTTAGAAGGGGTTGATCAAGAAAGAGCCCGCGCGTCCGTTTTTCTGTCATCCCGACCATTCCGTCATCCCGAGCGAGGCCGAGGGACCCCGGATCTTTTTTCTGTCTAACTCCGAACCAAGATCGCTCCACGCGGGATTCATCGCCTGCCGGGGTCCCTCGGCTTCGCAGACTTCGCTCGGGATGACACAAAGATAAGAAGCAGGCGGTTAGAGAATACGGGCGCAGAATCCTGAATCGCGCGCCGGTTGGCACGGGAGGCCAGTATTAAGAAAGGAAAACAGGGCGCGCTGTATAAGGACTTTTCACTCTCCCCTTCATCCCTCTCCCTTACAGGGCGAGGAAATTAACACGCAAAGCATGACGCAAAAAACACAAGGCGCGGGCATCGAACCAGGATCATCAACAGCGTCGCCTTCCCTAACCCTTCTAACAGGGACGAAGTCCCGCATCCTTTCTTCCGGTTTAATACTGCAGGAAGTCCGAAACCCAGTTTGGGTTTC
>NZ_DATCTO010000029.1 GCF_036567905.1 Candidatus Binatus sp. | reverse complement strand
CAACACCTTCGCGCAGTTGAGCGCGCACGCGCGTCGCGCGCTCAAGCGGATGCGCCGCAGACCCTCCCTGGTCATGGCCTTCTGGCAGCAGGCCGACCTCTTCCCCTTGTAAGTATATTATGCGAAGCTCAATAATTCACTTAACCGGCTGCCCAAACTTCCGGCTATGGATTCCATGAGCACTTCGAGCTCGAATCTGGCGTCAATGACCGCATCGCGCCCGGCCGCAGTGCTACAAGCCTCTGAAAGCTCCATGACCATGGCGTTGACGTCTGCAATATAGCTCTTGTCGGACCTTAGGACGTAAGCTCGTGCCTTAGCTTTCATCTTTCCTATTGTCGCGTTAGCTACCGACGCCTGCTGAGCATGGGTAACAAGGTCATTCAATTCGGTCTCCCACTTTTTCTTCTCTATCGGCCACTCCGCCAACTGATCCGTAACCTCCCTTAGTCTGTTGTCGAGATCGTGACGCTTGCTTTCCTGCTTCGTTTGCCAGTACTCAGTCAGCGACTTGGGTATCCATACGGCGTTGCCGCACAGCCAGCGTGTAAAAGTAGTCTTTAGCGATTCGAACAAGTAAGTAAGGACGATCAGCGAAAGCAGAGCGAGCACTGAATTAAGAGTTGGCTTGTCGCTCCAAATGTCCGAGATAGGCAGTCTAGTTAGCAGAGCCAGAAAAAGTGCCGCATAGCCCATCAATAGTAGCGCTGGGAGGGTCCCAGAGATGAGGACTCTAGTCGAGAAGAGCTGCGTCAGCCGATTGAAGAAAGCTGGAAGCATCTAAATCGTAATCTGCTGAGCCCATGGTTTCCCGTTTGGGCACAGACTCGGTCGATCGCCGGCGGCGCATGGCCAGTAATGCAATTTGCTCGCGCACTCCCACACGCATGAAAAAGCGTTCAGCATAGAGCGGTTATCCCTGAATCTGGCGGTGTCAGATGGATCGAGCACAAATCGGCGTACCGACGGTTCTGCGACCGCGAACCGTCCTGCTGCCATTACGCCCTTCATTGATTCACGCGGTCCCGAAGCGAGGAACGGTCTAATGCCTTCTTGTTCGAAGGCCGCGAGAACGGGTAACGTCGAGTTCCGCAGGCTCTTAAGCACTTGCAAGTGGCGGCGGTCCAACTGGGGGTTGATGTCGCTGCCAAACCTCTGTGCGACCTGCTCGAACATTTGCGTAGCCTCGATCACGTAAACTTGTCCAACATGCTCGACGGCGAAACTCGCTTCTTTGTGTGCCTGGGCCGTCTCGATTGCTTCGCGCAGCGACGTCGACGCCGGAACTATAAGCATTCGCTTCCTCTTCTTCTGAGTGCTCATATGCCTAAGTCTCCTTTGTGGCCAGAAAGAACAGCCCCCGAGCAGGCGGCGATGGCTGCCGGAAAAACACTCGCAATATCACAATTCCAGCTGTCTCGCAAACGAGCCTTCTCGCAGCGCTTAAAGCTGATGGTTCATCTGCACTCGTGGTCTATGCGGCGTTATGTTGCAGTTCAGTGCCTCAGCTACGAAAGGGCTCGCGCTTCTCGGGCGAGCGCCAATCTTGACAAATAGTCTGTGTTGCATTAACTGCGTGACAACAGTATAAACCCTGCAATCGAAAGCGCAATGGAAAGTCCGCACCCCCTCCGATTGCACGGCGGAAGACCTTCCGAGGAGAACGGCTGATGGCTAAGATCATCACGCGCGCGTGGCTGTTTCTAACTTTTTCCGCGGCTTCCGTCGCGGTCCTAGTCTGGGGTTGTGCGCGCGTCTCTGTATCCGCGCTCAACGCTAACGGAACAACGGCAACAGCTCAGGCGTCCGGTCTGCGATACTATCTGCCGAAGCCGTATCTTTTGGTAACGCTCTTGCCGGCTGAGCCGCCAAAGGTAGAAACTTCGTCTGGCGACCAAGGTCCTCCTCCGACGATTCCGCCAAATGGCCCGGGTACAGGAGCGTCCGGTACTCACCACCGGGCAAGCGCAATGCCGCAGCCGGGTGCAGCGCCGTCAACTACCAGCACCAGTAAATCGGGAAAGGAAGCGCCGACCACGAACCAGGCGACGACGCCGTCGGCCGCGAGCGATACAGCCTTCATGGCTTCGACCAGCCGATACGTGGTTAAGCTGATTTATCTTCCCGACCTGCAGCACCCGATGGCAGTCACGGAGAGCCCCGGGTTGGTAGGTACAGTAACTATGGGGGCGAGCCTCCAAGATGGCTGGATGCTGACTTCGCTGCAGGGAAGTGGCGACAGCAAAGTTTCGGAGACCATCAGCGCTATGGCTTCGTTAGTCTCGGCAGTCTACGGAGGTGGCGCCGGCAAAGCTGCTGCTGCTGCTGCGCCGAAACCGGGTGGGGCGCCCCTTGAGGCCGCAACTTCTCCAATTTCCCAGGAGATACTCGCTCCAGGGCTTTATTCTTTCAAGTACGATGCCAACGGAACACTGAGCAACCTTTGTGCGGTTACGCTGTTCCACGCCGACGGGAATTTGCCGGGTCCCTGCGCTGGCAGTCAGAACGGACCTTAGGGCAGGCCAGCTGGGAAAGAGGGAGCGTTGGTATGCCTTTGAAGATCGCCGATGCGGACGCTACCATGATTCCAGTCGACACGGAGCCGAGCCAAATACCTGCGGGAGATGTGGTGCAGCTGCCGATCCCATACGTACAGCAGATACCGGGTCCTGGACAAAAACCATACGCAGAGCTGTGCTGGGCGGCCTGCTGTGCAATGGTTACACAGGCGCTGAATAAATGTTACCCCGACAAATATTCGGCGCTTCCGCAGACGATCTGCCGAGTTGCGTCGACAACTCTCGGAAAAGACTGCTGTCCGAACCCGGGCGACGCGGGGTGCGACGTTACGGCGGACGTTAACACCGTCTACCAGAAATGTGGGCTTCCATGCACGCAGTGGAGCAACTATTTCGAATGGGATGCTGTAAAACAGGAGATCGGTATCGGCAGGAGACCGATCGAAGTGTATTTCCTGTGGACCAGAGGCGGATCCCACGTCGCTCTGATCAGCGGCTATAAAAGCAGCACCCAAGAACTATTCGTTCTTGATCCGCTCTATGGCACGGGGTGGACGCGCTATGCGGACGTTCTCGCCGCCTATGGTTTGGGGAATTGGACCCAAAGCTATTACGGAATCGGGTTCAGTCTTGGCTAGGGCAGAGCAACTTGCCGTGGAAGCGCGCCGGCAGATTGCAAGCCAGATCGGCGAGCGTCTGTCGCGTGAGCACCCAATGGGCGAAGTGACGTGGTGGGTGGGAACTCACGGAAAGGGCAAACAACCGTTACTCGCGGAAACCTTCGAAATCTGGGCGTTGACTCACTCAGCACTGCAAGCGCTTCAGAACGGCCTTGCAGGACTTCGTCCGGATCGGAGACTCATTGAGTTTGCCGAGAATACGCGACATTTCCACCACCAGATCCGCAGGGAAGGCGGACGGTCGGTCGGCTATGCGCGATCCATGGTGAGCCGGGGACATAATGGCTCGGACCAGTGGACGCTTCAAACCGTCAGAATTTCGCCGATTGCCGATATGATCGACAGGGCGATCAGGTGGATTGATGTTCACACCGATACCGGTAAGCGCGAAGCAGCGAAAGAGCCAGAGCATCTGGTCCGACTGCTCATCATTCCGCAATATCACATCCATGCGTTCTGGCTGGAGGGACGGGACGGTGACTGGATTTTGGTTGTAAACTCGCCCAGATCCACGGCAGGGCTGAAGCCGCGGCGTCTCTACGGATGGTTCGAGTTTCTCGAGGCGCTGTCCAAACTGAAGGTCAGGGCGTCTGTGATGGCGACCACTACCAAGAAATCACCGCCCTCACTGCCGCGCGATATGCCGCGCAAGCGCAAAAAAAGGGTCAAAGCACCAAGAGGTTAGGCCGTCCTTACCAAAAACTCCATCTGAACCGGAATTTGGTATCCACGAGCGGCTTAACGGCAGCACAAAGTATCGACGGCTTTTTCGGTTCTCATGATCAACCGGGAACGTAACGCGGGCGACTTCCAAAGCGGTAGGATGTGCACTCAAGTCTGCTGGACGGGCCGTTTGGAGTGATTCGCGAAAAAAGTCTGACAGATTCTTGGAGGCTCCAATGGCACTCTATTTTCTAACAGATCAGCCGAACCACTTGCTTTCGTCGTTCAAGAAAGCCATCGACGCTGGTCACGTCGCAACTTGGTCATACGACAAGGAGGGCGACTTCACCCATACCGCTCAGCAATGGAAAAACCTAGCGTGGCTGCGACCCTCAATCGCACCGGGTCGATTGGTGTTGAATATAGTCAAACCAAACAATGCCAATGTTACTTGGGAAGTTTATGGCATTTACCATGGCCGCTTCATTGAATCGATGACAATCCATTGTCACAGCCTTTTTACGAGTGCACAGGCTACGGCATCGCCGACGCAAGGGGACATCGTTAGCTAATGGCTGATCGATCTCGACCAAGTGCACGTCGCCCCTGTCGGTAGTGTTTTAGGTCTTCATCGCATCTGTCCGTTCTGAAAACCTAATCCGCGGTGCCGCGAAGACGAACCGTCCATCCGTCATCTCGGGAAATAATAGCGTTTTAATTGTTGAACCATGCGCTTCAAACACCATGCGTCAACCGCCGCTTGTCAACCGCCCCATAGTGTCAACCGCCTTGTCAACCGATTGACAGGTTGACGGGAGAGCAGTACGCATCGGACTGGGTCATCCACCATTTTTCCGCTCATCAAACAAGATTTTTCGGGGTTTTTATCGGCGGGGGCGGCAGAGGTAGGTCGAAAATGAATCATGCAGCCGATCGCGTCACCCAGTGGTGCCGTTGGCATCATGATTCCCGGGCACCTCTCCCGTCCACTAGTAGGGTTGCTGAAAAGCCGCAAAGCGCGCCTAATGAGCTGATTATAATCGCGATTTCAAATCAGCGCTGAGAGGACCCCGCACAATGAGAGGCCGAGATGATCGCGTCGCGACTCCGCTCCTAAGCAGAATACTCACCGCAGCGGCGCAAGCATCGCCTGCGTTCCTGTTGCTGATCCTGCTGCTCGCGGCGACCGCCCGGGACGCCGCAGCGCAGTCCGGAATACGGGATTACCAAAATCACTGCGCTGAGTGCCATGGGCTTGGCGGCAGGGGTGACGGCCCCACATGCTTGACCATTCCGATGAACCCGCCGCCGAACGACCTCACTCAGATGGCGAAAAACAATGGCGGAAAATTCCCCTTCGATGAGGTCGTGGAGTCGGTCGACGGGCGCAAGAATATACCGTCGCATGCGCGACTCCAGATGCCTTTTTGGGGGACGACCCTTCAGAAACCGGGCAAGGAGTTCACGCCCGAAAGCGATGCCGAGGTGAAGAAAAGAATCGAATCGATGGCGCGATACGTCGAGAGCATCCAGCAGAAGTGACGCGACCCGCGAGCGCCTATCCGTTAGCGGCTTCGTTCGCCGCGCCAGGCCAGCAGTTATTTGGCGGCCTAATGGACCGCGTGCTCGAACGAATGCAAAACCCTCAGCGTGCGTTCTCGATCCATCGGTTTCGAGGTGTAGTACTGGACGCTATAGGCACGCGCGCGCCGTTCGGTCTCGGGACTGTGAATCGCGGCGATGTAGGCAACAAGTGCGTGGAGCGCGTGTTTTCGCACTTGCCCAAGAAGCCAGGCGCTGGTCGATTCCTCGAGCGCTTCGTCGTCGATTACAACCATCTTGACGTCCGGCTTGAGCAGAAAATCGTGCCCATCATACGGATCGGCAAATTTCGCGATGACCCAGGAATCGCTCACCCCCTCGGCAATTATCTTCACGACCGATTCGTCGCGCGAAAAAACCGCAATCGCCCCACGCTTTTCGCCCGCGCTGCCTGCCGGGTCCGCCTGTGATACAAGCGCAAGCCGGGGCCCGGACTTGCGGCTTGCTTTGTGCTGCGAGGAGCTTGATGCGAGCTTCGGTCGATTGTGCTGCTGGAGCATAGATTTGCCCGGCTGGCAACCTTGGCATCCCAGCTCTTGCTTGAAACATGCCAACGCAACCGCTCGGGCAAAACGCCGCTGAAATCCGGCGATTTTGGTTTTTGGAGGAACATATGTTAAGAAGGAATTGTCCCCGCTGAGCGCAGTTTTTAATCTGTTTGACGCCTTTGGAGCCAGTTCGCCCGGAAAGCCAACGAATGAAGACAAACACCAACCCACCGGCTCCCGCTTCTCTGCCCAGCGGGGGGCCACGCTATTTTCACTTGCTGTGGGACACGGAACTCGACGAGCTCCGTCCGGTCCTGGAGTCCATCCAGAAACATCGCAACCGCGTGCTGGAACACTGGCACCAGCTCTACGTGCTGCATTTTGCCGACAGCCGCGCGCTGACCAAGACGGAATTCATGGAGACCTTCGGCGGCGAGCTCGATGCCACGCTGAAGGATCTACTCGACAAAGACATGGACACCTTCGCCGCCGACGTCGCACGAATCGGGGAACAGCTCGCCGAACGCGGTGTGCCATTCTCGGAGTTGATCGTCTCGATTCACCTTTTCGAGGAGAGCGCGGCCACCGCGTTTCCGTCGTTCCCGCCACTAACGGGGCAGACGTACCAGTCGTTCGACAAGCTGAGCCATATCCGAATGGTCGTGCTCGCCGATACCTACTTCCGGTCGAAGACCGCCGTCTCCGGAGCGCGAATCATGGCGCTCGAACGCGAGGCCGAAGCGCTTCCATATCATTCTCGCAGCCGGTTCCACGGGATGGTCGGCGCCAGTGCGACGATGCGGCAGCTGTACGACCGGGTCGAAGCGGCTGGCGTCACCCGCGGCACGATTCTAATCGTCGGCGAGAGCGGCACGGGCAAGGAGCTGGTAGCGCACGCCATCCATGAATGCGGCCCGCAGCCGGGGGCTCCGTTCGTCGCGCTCAATTGCGCGGCTGTACCCAAGGACCTGATCGAAAGCGAGCTGTTTGGATACAAGCGCGGCGCGTTCAGCGGAGCGAACGCCGAGTACCTGGGGCTGTTCCGCGCGGCTGACGGCGGAACCCTGTTCCTGGACGAGGTCACGGAGATGAGCGCCGACACGCAGAGCAAGCTGCTGCGCGCCATTCAGGAGCGCGCGGTGCGTCCGGTAGGCTCGACCAGAGAGATTGCAGTGGACGTGCGCCTGATCGCCTCGACCAACCGCGATCCCCAGGAGGAGGTGAAGGCCGGGCGCCTTCGAGACGACCTCTACTACCGTCTTCAGGCGGGCGTGATTCATATACCGCCGCTGCGGGAGCGGCTTGAGGATGTTGCGCTGCTGGTCGAACATTTCATTGAGCTCTTCAACGCAAGGCAGATGCGCGGAGTTCCGGTCACGGGGGCCGAGGACGAAGCGATCGGGTCCATGCGGCGGTATTCGTGGCCGGGCAACGTGCGCGAACTTGCCAACGCGATCGAGACCGCATTCACCTTCAGCCGCTCGCCCGTGATCCGATTGCAGGACCTGCCGGCGTCGATCGCCGGTTCGCGCGCCGCCGAACGCGTTCCCGTCGCCAAGGGAAATCCGGTCGGCAGTTTCGCCGATGCCGAGCACGCCCTTATCCGCCGCGCACTCGATGCGACCGAAGGCAACAAGGTGCAGGCAGCCAGGCTGCTGAAGATCTCCCGCAAGAAGCTGTACGCCAAGATCGTGAAGTACGGAATCGAATGATCAGGTTCGCGGCAGACGCGTTTCACCCTGCCAGATAGCGGTCAGGGCGCCGTCCTGGTCAGACCACGTGTAACGCGCGCGTCCGCCGAAAGCTTTCTGCAGTTCGCGGGCGATACGATGCGCGAGCTTTTGCGACGTGGTCAGCACCTCGAGCGTCGCGCCGTCCCATTTACTGGAGACAATTCGCCGCTCGGGCTGAGTGAATTCGGCGCGCCGTTCGACGTTGGCGATCCGCGAGCGGATCGCGTCGAGGTTTGCGCTTGCTTTCGCGCCGCGCACCAAGACCCGGCCGAAGTACTCGCCACTTTTCGCCTGCTTGCACGCCGGGCAGATAGTCCATGCCGCCGCGTTGATTAGTTTCGCCGGCAGCGGCCGATTGCGCCGCCAGGTTTTGGCGGTATAAATGCTCCCACAGCTGTCGCAAACCGAGGGATCTTCTGGCGCGCGCTGCTTCTGTGCGACGGGCGGGCTCATGTTGGAGCGCGTGCCGCGGCGGTCGAGGCTGCGGGTGAGTCCCTTTTGGGGGATGTTGCCGGTGGTCCGTTGCTTCATTCGATTCCCCTTCGCGTTCGGTTTCTCCTCAGCCGGCCCTTAGCCGTTCATGATCTTGTTGGTTCCGGCAACGACCAATAAGAACGCCCTTAGCAGATCACTGGTGGTGACGATGCCGACCAGCTTGCCGTCGGCGACAATCGGCAGTCCACCGATCTTGTGCTTCAGCATCAGGCGGGCCGCGTCTTCCACCGTGCTATGCGGCGCGACGGTGATGAGCTCGGTGCGCATCGCCGCATTCACCCGCGTCGATCCCAGGTAGCCCCTGTGCTCGCGGATATCGCGCTCGGTGAGGATCCCGACCAGCCGCCCGTCCTCCACCACCGGCAAACGCCTGAACCGGCCGTCGTCCATAACGGCCTTTGCGTTCGCCAGCGTGTCGTCAGGGTTGATTACGATGGGACTCGAGGTCATCAGGTTGACAATCTGCATGGTTGTCCTCCGACGCAGGCAGTTGACGAGAGTGCAATTCGCTTGCCATCAGCGGCTAAGCGTCGATGGCGCTTACTGCAATGAAGGTGAAGGCTTTTCTGAGCCGCAGGCTGAACGCCCCCCTGTCTCGCCCTGCCCGTCAGCCGCATCGACATTCGCAAAATGACGCGAACCGATACATCTTCATGATCGACGCAAAGCTTCGCCAAACTGAGTGCCTGCCGGAGCAGCGCGGCTCCTGAATGACTCCTGGGCGTTATTCCTGTTTTGATTCCTGTTTCGAGCCAAGCAGCTTTTGAAGTGATTGGAACGTCAGTTGACTGCCAGATGCTCTCTTAACAATGCTTTAGTACAGAAGTTTCTGAGTGCTGCGATCGGATACAGGTCAGCGCGGTAGCGATCGAATCGTGATTGCGAACCGCGAAGAACTAAATTCGTGGGATGGCACGGCATTCGCTTGTAGAATGAGTGCGGTGACAGCCTGACCGCGAAGGAGCGCATTCTTATGGCATATCCATTCCGCAGGATTCTTTGCCCGGTGGATTTCGACGATAACTCGATGCAAGCGCTCGATACGGCCGCGAATTTCGCCCGCGAGAACGACGGCACTGTATTTGTCTTGCACGTGGTTCCGATGATCATCGCGCCGACGGGAATGCCGGTCTATGTTGACCTCTACAAGGGGCAGGAAGAGACTGCTCGCGCCAAGCTGCTCGAGATCGCACACAAGCGGCTGGCCGGAATCAAGTACGAACTCCTGACCCATACCGGCGAGCCGGCCGGCACCATCTTAAGTGCCGAAAAGAAGACCAGCGCCGACGTGGTCGTAATGGCCACGCACGGGCGGCGAGGCTTCAAGCGCTTTTTCCTTGGCAGCATCGCCGAAGTCGTCTTGCGCGAATCCGCCTGCCCGGTGCTGACCGTGCGCTGCACTCCAGCGCAAAGCGACCTGGTCGGCACCTGGATGACGAAAAACCCGGTCACCGCGACTCCGCACGAGAAGCTCTCCGCCATCGCAACCAAGATGCACTTGGGAGGCTTTCGATGCGTGCCGATCCTCAATGACGGCGTCCCGGTCGGAATTGTGACCGACCGCGACATCCGCCAGCACACCGGCTCCCTGGATCAAACCGAGGCGTGCAAGGCGATGAGCGAAGTGCTGATAACGGTAACGCCGTCGACCGATATTCGGGAGGCTGCGCGCCTGCTGCGCGAGCGGAAGATCGGAGGGCTGCCAGTGCTGGAAAATGGCAAGCTGGCCGGCGTGATAACCACCGGCGACGTGCTTGAGGCGCTGACCACACGAGTCTGAGCCGGCGAGCAGCCAGGAACGATGCGCGGGCCCGGGTGAAATGATGGAATCATGCCCGACGCCGAGGCCTCACGGAGATCGCGCCGGTGGCGTCTCGGCGCTGGTCGAGGCAATGATGCGGCCGGGGTTCTACCCGGACTCGCCCGCTCGGGTAGAACTCAAGCAGACGCACATATCTTACGTCTTTGTCGCCGGAGAAACGGTCTTCAAGGTCAAGAAGCCGGTTCATTTCGCATTCCTGGACTGCTCCAGGCTCGCTCAGCGGTTCCACTACTGCATCGAGGAGGTGCGCCTCAACGCGCGCCTTTCGCCGCGCGTGTATCTCGGCGTGTTCGCGATTCTTAAGCGCGCGGACTGCTTCGTGCTCGGACCCGAGGTTCGCGTGGAGCATCCCGAAGCCGTCGAGTACGCGGTCAAGATGCGCCGGCTGCCCGAAGACCGAATGCTCGATCGGCTTCTTGCCGCGGGCCAGGTGGAGAGCCGCACGATTCGCGCGATTGCGGCGCGTATCGCGGAATTTCACGCGAGCGCGCCGTCGAATCGTGGATGGACCTACGGTTCAGCCGCGGCAATCTGGCGCGGCGTGATCGAGGACATCGCGCAGAACCAGGATTCTATCGGCCACACGCTTCGCCAGGACCAGTTCACGGCGATCGACGCCTTCTGCCGCGCCTTTATCACGGCTCATTGGCGGCCATTGAATGAGCGGGCGCGCGCGGGCCGCGTGCGCGAAGGCCACGGCGATTTGCGCGCCGAGCACATCTGCATTACGGGCAACCAAAACGCAATCGATGTGATCGATTGCGTCGAGTTCAGCGAGCAGCTGCGCTACGGCGATGTCGCTTCGGAGATCGCGTTCCTGGCGATGGACCTCGAGCGGCTGGGCGCGCCTGGGCTCGCCGAGGAGTTGGTCGAGGCCTACGCCGCGATCGCCGGCGACGAAGAGCTTGCGCTGTTCGTCCCGTTCTACAAGTGCTATCGCGCATGCGTGCGGGGCAAGGTCGAGAGCCTGAGAAGCCTCGAGCGCGAAGTTGGCGCCACGCAAAGCGAGCGCGCCCGCCAGCTCGCGCGCGGTTACTTCGAGCTAGCGTGGCGCTATGCGCACGGCGCATCGCCGGCTCTGATCGTGGTGTGCGGGCTTTCGGGCGCGGGCAAATCGACCGTCGCGCGCATGCTTCAGCATCGCAAAGGCTTCAAAATCATCAACTCGGACCGCGTCCGCAAGCGCCTGGCAGCGGTCACCGCGCACGAGCACGTCCGCACGGATTACGCCACGGACATATATTCCGGCAGCTTTACGAGAATCACCTACGGCGCGATGCTCGGCGAAGCGGAGAGCCTGCTGAGCGACGGCCGCGGAGCAATCCTTGACGCGACGTTCAAGGCGTCTGCCGATCGGCAGCTCGCGCTGGCGATAGCGGCGCGGCACGGCGCGGCGGTGCTATTCGTCGAGTGCGTAGTCAGCGAAGACGAAGCGATACGCCGGCTGGAGCGGCGCGGATCGATACACGGTGAAGTGTCAGACGCTACGCCAGAGGTGTACCAGCGCCAGCGCGCCGAGTTCGAGCCGCTGCGCGAGATTGCGGCGCAAAACCACCTGCGCATCGACACCACCCAGCAGCGCGAATACCTTGCCACTGAAATCGACGAGGCGCTCGAACACCTGGCGCAGCGTACGCCCGGCGAGCATCGCAATTATGAAGCTCCTTAGACAGCTGGTTACATGAGAAAGATCGGGACCATCAGCGCAATGCTGGCAAAGTAGGCGAGCGGAAATACCCATCGCGAAGCGGAGTGAATAGCCGCCGCGGCGCTTTCCCTCTTGCGCAAGTGCAGCACATGAATGAGCGTTATCTCGATCATTACGAGAAAAATAAAGACAAAGCTCGTCAGGAATACCCCATCGAAGAAAGTCAGGTAGCCGATCCGCGGCAGATTTCTTTCGATCGCAAATGAAAACGCGACCAGCGTCAGCATGGTCGTCACCGCAATCTTCGCCTGCCAATCGAACTGCGACAGCTCGATCCAGAACACAGACCACGACACCAGGACCATGATCAGAATTGGCAGAAACACTTTCCACAGATAGAAGGCCGCCCTGCGTCGCACTTTCAAATCGAACCTGATCTGCGGGATATCGCCCACCACATTTCGAATCTTGAGTGTCTCCGCGGTCGCTGCCAGGCCTCCGATTTTCCATTCCGGCAACTCCACCCAGGTCTGTTCGCCGACGCGGGAAGAGACGCGGTCCACGCTCAGCTTGAGCTGAGTTGTGTCGGTAAGAAGTGGCTGCACGATGACCTGCAGGTTCTGCTTATCGAAGGGAAACTGTCTCAAAAGGAAATCGGAGGAGACCTGTGCGTCGAACTGCTCGACATAGCGGACCGAACCCTGCGCATTTGCCAGAATGCTGAAAGACAGACGCTCGCGACGGGCGGCTGCGTTGGCTAGTTCCAGCGAGGGCGTCCAGATTTGCCCTTCGCGATAGCGTTGCCAATGGTCGGCGCCATTACTGGCGGCGGGCGCGGTGGCGAGCCGGGGATCTTTCCAGCTGACGATCAAATAGCCATCCAGCTCGACCCACTCGTGCACCTCGTCGATGTCGGCGAGGTTGGTGATGTACAAACCGACCTTCACCGGTACCGGCACACCAGGACTCCCCGGCGGTTCCAGCAGGATCTGATCGGTTGTCGGATTTAGAGCCGCCGCCCGAGCTTTCGTGCCTGGCGCAAAACCAACGCAGGCGGTCGTGATGGCCACGAGCAGGACAGGCAGCGCGATACGGCTGAACCGGTGATGAGGCACTTGCGGGGCGTTCTAGCACGCGCCCACAACGAAATCCATTTGCTGAGACCGCGCGCGCGCAGCGCTATCGCACCGCCATTCGGCGATCCTGAATCGTGTTGAGGTAGGCGATTATTTTGCCGATCACTTCCCCGATCCCGTATTCACCCCTTTCACCCTGACCAAGCTCGTAGAGGCGCTCTCCCCATACGGGCATCTCGCGAGTTCCATGCGCTCTGGGCGTATCTCGACCGTCGATCATTTCGGCCATGCGATGCGCCGGCAGCGGCACGCCATATTTGTCGCCGAGCTTGCGCAGACTTGTCGGCGGCGTGGACAGGCTCTTCGCCACCGGACCGTCTCCGAGACCGTCCAGCCCATGGCATGACGCGCAGTAGCGAATGAAATAGCGGTGCCCGTCGCTCACGTCATTGCCCGCGGATAGCGCGGGCTGCGAGACGGACAGCGCGGCGCCCAGCGCAAACATTGACGCCAACACTCTCGGCTTCATTGATTCACCCAATGATATTTAACTTGGAATGCTCAACGCGCGCCAGGCGTCGCGGCCGGAGTCGGAGTCGCGGTCGAGGTAGGCGACGGCTGCATCGCCGCGGCGGCCGCTTCGGGATCCGGGATGTATTCCGGAGGATACGGAAGCTGCCGCCAGCTGAGCAGCAGGAGCGTCAGCGCTCTCGATTCTTCGGGCTTCATGTTGAAATCGGGCATCTGCGTGTTTGGCGAAACTACGCTCGCCTGCGTCAGATGCTGCACGTTCCAATTGAACATCGTGCGTGCGCCTTGCACGTGCGCGAAGCTCAACAGTTCGGGGTTTTTGTCGCCCTCGTAGGTCAGCTCGGGTCCGGTGTTGCCGCCGCGCCCTTCGACGACGTGGCAGACCTGGCACTTTTTCTTTTTGAAGAGCTGTTTGGCGAGATTGATCTCTGCCATCGCCGGGGTCGCGGCATCATGGCGATGGCAAAAATTGCATCGCATCTGAGTCATCTCGTTCATCGTGAGTCCGTTGCGCTTCGCCAGTGCGCGCGAGAGCATCGGATCGTCCCATCCCCGTCCGCCTTGATGAGCCCCCGCGAGAGTCGTTGCCGATCCGTCGCCGCCGTGGCATGGCGTGCATCCGAATCGCTCGAACTCATGCTTGGCGAGCCAATCGTTCATCGGATGCGGTTTCAGCGGCTCGGCGATTGTGGCCGGAAGAACCGAAGACCATTCGTAGCCGAGATGGCACGTGATGCAGCGATCGGTGACGCCAATCTTGGGTATCCAGATCTGTTTGATGCCCGCGCGGAACTCGCGCGCGTCTTCGGCTTTACCGTAGTGGCTGAGCAGTTGAGGAAACTCGCGCTGATAAGCTCCCCAATCGGTGCTGAACTCAATCCAGAAGCCAACCACGACGAGCACGAAGAACAGGAGCGACATCGCGACCAACCAGCCGAAGTCCTTCGCCTCGAACGATTCGTTCTTGCCGCCCTGTTCGTTCATTTCAGTATAACCGCGGCATCTCGGGGCGCGGCTGGCCGGGCCAGTAGATCCGCCAGTAGGGACCGCGCAAGTAAACCCCGACCACGATCAGCACGATGATCGCGAGCGTCGCCAGCGCGAAGGTTACGTTCTGCCGCCTGCGCTCGGGGGCGAACCATCGCCCTTCGGTCCGAAGTGAAGAACGGTCGATGAACGGCCATAGCGTGAGCACGGCCAGGAGAAATCCGGGCAGCAGTATTCCGCCCAGCAACGCGCCGCTGACCGTAAACCCACCCATCCGAATCGTCGTTGAGGCGACCAACTCCTGCAGCCAGACGAAATACCAGGGCGCTTTGGCCGGATTCGGCGTCACCGATGGATTGGCGAGACCCTCCAGCGGCGCATTGAACATCAACGCGGCCAGCAGCGTGATGTTGAACACGATCAGGAAGACCAGCGCGATTCGCCGCGACATATTTGGCGACGAGAAGACCTGATCGGACTCTTCAAGCCCGGTCGAACTCATCACCTGCACGGAAGTACCCGGGGTAATTCCGAACAGCGAGTAACTTTTGGTCTTCGGAACCGCCTTCGGCGCCATCGTGCGGTCGTTGCGAACGCGCTCGATCGCCGCGAGGCCGCCGTCCTTGCGCACGCGCCACATGTGATAAGCGAACAGCACCAGGGCGAAGACCGGCAGGAAGAAGACGTGCAGCACGTAAAAGCGCAGCAAGGTCTGCTGTCCAATTTCATGGCCGCCAAGCAGAATGAATTGCATCGTCGGTCCGACCACCGGCGCCTGCTTGGCGATGCTGGTGCCTACCGTGATTGCCCAGAATGCGAGCTGATCCCACGGCAGCAGGTAACCGGTGAAGGACAGCAGCAAAGTCGCGAGGAAAAGAATTACCCCGGTCACCCAGTTGATCGACCGGCCGCCGCGGTACGCGCCGGTGAAGAACACCCGCGCCATGTGGATGTACACGACGGCGACCATTCCTTCCGCCGCCCATCGATGCTGATTTCTGAGCAGGCGGCCGAAGCTGACGGCGTACTCGAGGTCCTTGATGCTTCCGTATGCGCGCTCGGTGGACGGTACGTAGTAGAACATCAGCATCACGCCGGTGACGGTCAGGATCATCAGCAGCGATGCCGACGCGGTGCCGAGCCAGAACGAGTAGTTCCAGTCCATGCTGGCGCGGGCGACCTTGGCCGGGAACCAGTGGAGCCAGAAGTTCTTGACGATCGATTCCGACGATTCGCGCTCGCTTTCGGGGGACCACGCCCACAAAGTCTTGCGCCAGAGCGCCTTGATCCTGTCGCCCACGATTCAGGCCTTGCCTTTTCCCACGAGCAGCCTGAAGTCGCGCGCGACGTCGGTTGCGCTGTCGACTTCGAGGAACCCATCGGGCGAAACGGTGGTCTCAAACCAATCGAGCGGCCGCGGCGCAGGGCCCGAAATCACCGTGCCGTCGGGACGAAAGCGGCTGCCGTGGCACGGACAATCGAACTCGGTATCTTTCCACTGCACGGTGCATCCCAGATGCGTGCAGATTGCGGAAATGACGTGAAACGCCTCTTTTTGACGAATCACAAACAGCCGGTGCGGTGAGACAAAGGTGTAGCCGTCGGGATAATCCTCGGGGCGCTTGAGCTTGAAGCGGCTGGGCGGCTCGTAGAGGACGTTGGGAAAGAATGCCCTGCCGGCAGCGCCGATCTGGCCAAGGAAGGCGGCCAGCACCGAGCCTTTGCCGATGAAGCGGAGAATTCTTCGCCGATCACCGTCCATCAGACCGCCGTCTCCTCGAACTGAAAGCGTTCCATCGTAATCGCCGAGGTCGGGCACCTGATCGCGCACAGGCCGCAACGGATGCATTTGGCCTCGTCGTAGAGAAAAACGCTGCGCGTCGGCGCATCCGTCATCACGCCGGCAAGCCGTTCCTGATCGGCGATTTCCCCCGCGGGCGCGAAATGCAGGCAATGCTCCGGGCAGATGTCCACGCATCGATTGCACAGAATGCATGCCGACCCGTTGTAGATCGGATGGATATGGCAGTAGAGGCAGCGCTCGGCCTGCTCGCGCGCGTCGCTGGGGCTCAAGGCAGACTCGACTTCCGTGATTCCGGTGCGGCGCGAAAGAGGAACCAGCGGAACCTCGCGCCGCTTCTGCTCGTAGCGGTCGACCATCGTGTACGTGTCGGTCGGCAGCTCCTCAATGGTGACGTGCATCCGCGGCTGGCCGAGCGGCTTGCCGCGGAGATAGGCGTCGATGCCGCGCGCGGCGACCTTGCCGTGCTGCGCACAGGTGATCAGCAGGGAAGGCGGGAAGGCCGCATCGCCGCCCGCGAATACGCCGGCGATACCGGTCTGGAGCGTGATCGGGTCGATCTTGAGCGTTCCGGCGGGCGTGATGGCGACTCCGTCTTCGGGCTTGATAAACGACAGGTCGGGCGCCTGGCCAATGGCGAGGATCACGCCGTCGGCGTCAACGACACGGCGATCGTTCTCGTCGAATTGCGGGCGGAAGCGGCCCGCATCATCGAACACCTTAACGCATTTAACCAATTCGATTCCGATCGCATGGCCGTCGCGGCTGAGGACTCGCTTGGGGCCCCAACCGGGCAGAAAAGTGACGCCCTCATCGCGCGCGATATCGAGTTCCTCGCGGCCCTGGGCGGATTTCATCGCCGGCATCTCGGGCTCGGACTCAAGGCTGGCGACCGTAACTTCGAGCGCACCGCGGCGCGCCGCCTCGCGCGCCGCATCGAGCGCGACGCGCATCGTGCCGGCCGCCACGCTCTGTTCTTCCTCTTGTGACATGACGAGTCCGGGCAGGAGGGTGCGAACCGCGGTTCGGGCCGCATCGATCGCGACCAGGCCGCCGCCGATCACGACCACCTTGCCGCCGAGCGGAACGCGGAAGCCGCGATGGATATTGAGCAGGTAGTCGATCGCCTTGATCACCCCGTCGGTCTCGACCCCCTCGATCGGGACTGCGCGGCCGCGCGACGCTCCAACGCCGAGAAAGATAGCTTCATAGCCCTGCTCTTTGAGTTCTTGAACACCGAAGCCGGGCCGAAGCGGGGTCGAGTAGCGAAACTCGACACCGAGCGCTTCGATCTCGCCGACCTGGCAGTCGATCACGTCGCGCGGAAGCCGGTAGGCCGGAATTCCGTATCGAAGCATTCCGCCCGCATGCGGCATCGCCTCGAAAACCGTCACGCTGTAGCCCATCACGGCCAGATCGTGAGCGCACGCCAGCCCGGCCGGCCCCGCGCCGACGACTGCGACCTTGCGCCTGGAGGCAGCGGCATCGGGCCGCACGCCGAGAATATCGAGATGACCGGGGGTGACGCTGCCGCCGCCGGAAGGTCCGGCGATCATGTCGCGGATGCCCCTGGCTGAGAGTGCTTCGGGGCCGAATTGCTCGGTGAGAAAACGCTTGAGCGCGCGAATGGTCACGGGCGCGTCGATCTTGCCGCGGCGGCAGGCGTCCTCGCATGGGGCGCCGCAAGCGCGGCCGCATATGGACGCGATCGGATTGGGCGATCGCGCGACGCGATAGGCTTCGGCCAGGCGTCCTTCGGCGACCAGTTGAACGTAGCGGCCCGCATCGGTCTTGACCGGGCACGCATCAAGGCACGGGACATTCTTGCGGAACCACCACAAGTCACGTGGCAGCGCGTCGATCAAATTTCGGTCGGGCATCGCGGGCGCGCTTACTTCTTGCAGAAGCTCCTGACGTAAGCGACGAGGTCATGAATCTCGTCGTCCCCGAAACCGGTGCTCCACGCCTGCATGTCTTTGCTGAGACCTACGGAGCCGCCGCCGTTCTTGATCACGTTGAACAGCGTATCGTCGGAAATCTTGCCCATCGTGCCGCAATCAGTGAAATTGCGAGGGTTGGTGGCAAGGGTAGCCGCGGCAGGACCGTCGCCCTTGCCGGCGGTGCCGTGACACTTCACACAAAACGTATCGTAGCTCTGCTTGGCGGCAGCCATGTCGGCCGCGCGCACCGGCACAAACGCGCATGCGATGATCGCGCACACACCAATGCTCGAAATGAGTCGTTTCACGTTGTCGATGTCCTCCGTATCAATCTTCGCGCGCGGCGCAGGCCGATTCAACGGGCCTTGAGATATTCCACTATCGCTCTGACGTCGCCGGCCGGCAAGTTTCCGAGCGTACGCATATGCATGATGATCTGGTCCCATTCATAGGGAGCCTTCTCGGATCCGGGCCGGGCGTTATGACAGGTGTTGCAGTAAACCGGCCACAGTTGGGCGCCCTCCCGGAACAGGCGTCTGTGCTCGGCAGCGCCGGCATTGTCATCGGCCGAAACGGGGGCGCCCGCCAATCCGATAGCGAGAGTTGCAAGTACGATTGCCGCGAATATTTTTCTCATGACCATGACTCCGCTCAGAATCCGATGGTGAATTGGCTTAGGAAGGCGTGATCGTTGGGAATCGAACCCGCAGGGGTCGCGACGCCGGTTTCGGGTGAAATGAATAGTCCTCCTGCGCGGGGCAATTCGATGTCGAATTCGTTCTGCCAAACGATCGATGGCGCGATCCAATAGTCGAGAGCCAACGCCACTTCGCGAGCGTGCGGCGCGTAGGTGGCCGGCGACCCGCTAATGCCGAAATCGGGAACCAGTCCGACCTGCATGCCGCCCAAGCCGACGCCGGTCGCGCCGGCGATGTCGTCGGTTGAAACGGCGCGCTGGTTAACTCCCGAATAACGCACCAGCGGCTCGAATCGATCGAGATAGCCGTTGAACTTGTCAGAAAGGCCCGGGACCTTGAGACCGCTCAGGAAGTAACCGGCTTGCACGTACCATCCCTGGCGATTGTCGCTGCCCATGCCGTAGGGCATCTGGCGGTACGATTCCAGCCATTCACCGCGGGCCTGCAGGTTGCCGATGAAGTAGTTGAAATCGACGCCCCATGAGTTGAACCAATTTCCATTTTCCCACTTGCCGTTGTAGGTGGACGCTCCGAGTTCGAGCCGGCCCAATTCAGAATCAACCGGGAGCGGATAGATGCGGAAACGCGCGCCGATAGACTTGCCGTTGGTCTGGCTGCTTGCGACCGCGGTTGGACCTCCGACCGCGGCGCCAAGGACGTTCGAGCTGAAGTTGGGTCCGTTTCCGCCCCATACCGTGTAGTCGAAATCCTGGCCGAGCGCGCCGAATTGCATGCCGCCCCGAAGCTGGACTCCAAGCTCCGCCGGCGGAACCACCGCCTCAACTCCAAACGGCAGCGGCGCCGTGACAAACCGGTTCACCCACATCGGGCTCTGGGTCTCGTACCAGTCACCGAACGGTTGGTCGAAAAGCCCGGCCTCGACCGTCATATAGTCGTTAAGGAAAATCTGAAAGTTAGCGGCCGACAGGTCGGTTCCCGTGCCGGTGCTTCCAAAATTCGTGCTGATCACGCCCTGGAACAGGATCCAGTCAGTCGGGCGGTACAGAATCATCGGCTCCCAGTCGAAAAAGAACGAGTTCTGCGATGCATGATGAAGGCCGTCGAGGGAGCCGCTTTGTTGGTCATAGATGAAGTCGCCGCCGGCCGCCCCGGTGACAGTGAACGAGTGCGTTCCGAGGTATCGACTAACGGCATCGCCAAACTGTGGCGACGCGATCGGCTCATCGACCTTGGTCTGCAAAGTCTTGACCTGGGCGTTGGTCTGCTGAAGCTCGAGGGTTGTCTCCTTCAGCTTTTGATCGGTGTTGTGCAACTGCTGCGTGGTGGTCTCGACCCTTGAATCCTTGGTCTCGAGTTGCTGAACCTTGATCTCGAGCGAGCGAATTACTTCCTGGTCACGCTTGCGCTCCTGTCGCATCTGACGCATCTCGCTTTTGATTTCCTTGAGGTCGGCGGCGGCGCTGGCGTCGCTGTCGGCCGCGCGCGCCAAGCCCACCAGCGATAACGCCGCGAGGCCAAATGCGAGCAGAAATATCGAGAAAATTCGTCTAGCTGGCATAATTCCCCCAATCAACGTCGAAAAATTCGGCAACCATCCGTCGCAGAGCAACATCTGTGCCCAGAAGATCAGCTCCGCACGCCGAGCATCACGGAGAATCGAGCGACACATCTGTGCCATAAGGATTTGATAGCCGCAAGTATCGGCGCAATCAATTATCAGACGTTCTTATGTCCTTACGTTCCTCGAAGGAATCAAAGGGCGGCGCTGCTTCGTCTCGATACCGAAATCGCCAGAACCGCCGACTCAATCCGCTAGTGTTGCCAAGGGAAGCAAGCTGTGTGTTCAAAGGATACAACGCCCAGGCTGATGCTCGAATTCAGCCGCATATGAGGCGTCGCATCGCCGGCATCGCTCGGCACGAAGAATGAATTGGAAATCCGGGTTCCGCGTGCAATTGTGAGGACGAGGACGATGAGTATGACTAGCGCCAAGAAGCCATTAGCGATCGGGGCGGAAAAGGCCCCCGGCACGGGCAAGATCAGAAAACTGACGGAAGAACTGGACCGTGAACAATCCCGGCTGGCGATGCCGCTGCTCGAGGCGGCAGTGGCGGGCGCGATTTTGGGCTTCAAGCCGTCAGATCGCGAGATGCGCGCGCAGGCGCGACGCTGTTGGGAAACTCTCAAGCCGCAACTTAATCAGCATCTGTTGAGCCAAGATGAAACAGTGCTGCCGTGGGCGGAAGTTGCGGGCGGGCTTGCGCCCGAGGTCATGGATCGAATCAAGCGGAGCCACGTCGAAATGCGCTCGCTGATAGCCAAGCTTAACGGAGTGTCGTTCGAGAAAGATGCGGACAAAGTTGTCGCGGTCGCGGGCAGAGCTCTATGCGTGCTCGTGGTGAAGCTCGACGATTTGATCGATAGCGAGGAAATGCGCCTGCTGCCGGCGCTCAGAAGGATGTTGTTCGCGTAGCTGCGGACCGGCTGCTGCATATCGATGGACTTCGACTACACACCGGAGCAGGAGCAATTTCGCAGCCGGGTTCGCGCATGGTTGGAGGCGACGGCGTCGGAACTTTTTGGCGATCTTATCAAATCGCCGAATGTAACCGTCGAAAGCCTGCTCTACAGCCGCGACGACCAACTCTGGCAGAAGATCCTCACCTACCATCGGCGGCTCCACGATGCCGGGTACCTCGCGCTTCACTGGCCGAAGGATTGGGGCGGGAGCGAAGCCGGGGTGGTCGAGCAATCGATTTACCAGGACGAAGCTTTGCGCCTGGGGCTGCCGTTATACGGCGCGAACAATTTCGCCGTCGATCGGATTGGTCCGACGATTATGCTGCTGGGCAGCGAGGAGCAAAAACAGCGGTATCTGGCGCCGATGCTCACGGGCGAAGAAATCTGGTGCCAGGGATACTCGGAACCCAACGCCGGTTCCGATCTGGCGGGACTTCAGACGCGGGCGGTGCTCGACGGCGACTCGTTCGTGATCAACGGCCAGAAGGTATGGACCAGCAACGCGCATCGCGCGGACTGGCAGGTGCTGCTGGTGCGCACAGATCCGGCGGCGCCCAAGCACCGAGGGATTTCGTATCTGCTGGTTGACCTGCGCAGTCCGGGAATCTCGATCCGGCCGCTGATGCAAATCACCGGCGAGATGGGATTCAACGAGGTATTTTACGACGGAGTGCGAGTGCCGAGGGAGAACCTGGTCGGCAAGCTGAACGAAGGGTGGCAAGTGTCAATCGCGACGCTGATGTTTCAGCGGGCGTCGGGCGGAGTGCGCCATCCGGTGGAACGCACGATGGGCGAATTGATCGCGCTGGCAAAGACCGTCGCTTTTGACGCCGTGCCCGCGTGCAACAGCCCGTACATCCGCCAGAAGCTGGCGCAATTTGCAGCCGAGGCGCGATGCATCCGGCTGGGGCGCTATCGCGCGATGACCGCACAGCTCAAGGGGCGAGTGCCCGGAGCCGAGAGTTCGATCGGGAAACTCTGCGCGACAGAGCTCAGCCTGCGGCTGGCAATGTTCGCCGACGAGATGCTCGGAGCTTACGCGAATCTCGAGAGCGGGTCGCGTGGAACTGTCGAGGGTGGCAAATGGGCCAGCCGCATACTCGCCGCGCGCGAGTTTACGATCGCCGGCGGCACCAGCGAAATCCAGCGCAACATCATCGGCGAGCGCGTGCTGGGCTTGCCTAAGGGCTGACGCTGCGCCCACCGAATGCGCGCCAACCGACGGCGATCGCCGCCGCCGATATTGCGATCGCCGAAAGGTTTCGGCGCTGGACGGACTAGCGAACGGCGCCGGTGACCAGCAGCCCCGCAATCGCGAGAATCAAAGCCGGCGGCATCACCAACGCACCAAGTTTCAGAAAACTCCAGGCGCTCACATTCTGATTTTCCCGGCGCAGGGCGGACAGCCACAGGATGGTTGCCAGCGATCCGGTAACTGACAGATTCGGTCCGAGGTCCACCCCGATGAGCACTGCGGTGGCGACCTGCCGCGGTACATGCGAAGCAGACACGACGGAGCCTGCCAGCAGGCCGGCCGGCAGGTTGTTGACCAGGTTGCAAATCAGGGCCAGAGTCACGCCCGCTGCCCAAGTCGTCACCATCGCGGAGCGATCTGCCTCCATCTGCAGAACATGAATGAGCGCCTTGAGCACGCCGCTGCGGTCAAGCGCCTCTACCAGCACGAACAGACCGGCCACCAGCGGCAAGATCTCCCAGGGAGCGTCCTTCATCACACCCCACGGTGACTCGCGCTTTAGAAGCAGCACTACCGCAGCAGTCGCGACCGCGGCGCCAAATGTCGGCAGTCCAAGGTCAACGCCGAAGCCGGAGGCAAGCAGCAGCAGGATTCCCGTGCCCACGACGCCGCCAGCGGTCATGCGGCCGCCGCTGGACAGGCCAGGCACGTCGACCTCAGCCGCCATTACCTCCAGCCGCAGCGAATCGCGCTGCGTGAACCGCAGGACAGCATAGGTAACCGCAATCGACAGGATCGATGGCAACGCGAACCGCCCGAGCCATTGCAGCAGCGGCGGCATATGGTTGCGGAATATGATCAGGTTCGCTGGATTTGAGATCGGCAGAACGAAGCTTGCCGCGTTTGCTATAAACGCGCAGATCAACAGGTAGGGCAGCGGGTCCTTCACCTTGGCGGCCTTGGTCGCGGCGAACACGGCCGGCGTGAGGACCACCGCAGTAGCGTCGTTCGACATAAAAACTGTAACCAATGTGCCGACGCCATAAACCAGCGCGAACAGCTTCACCGCGGAGCCGCCCGCCAAGCGCACGGCTCGCCCCGCCAGAAAGTCGAACAAACCCTCTTTTCGCGCCAACTCCGCGAGCAGCATCATGCCGCTCAGAAACAGGTACACGTCGGTCCCCTTAGCGACCGCTTTCATCGCGTCGCTCCACGGCAGCAGACCGAACACGATCAGCATGACCGCGCCGGCCACGGCCCAAGTCGCCTGAGGCAGGTTCCAAGGGCGGACGATCACGCCAAGAGTGCTCAGCGCGGCGATTGCCCAGATAGTGTCATTCGCAATCGTCAACGCTTCGCCATCGACGCCGGCGCGTGAGCACCGGCTTTCCGGTCGAGGGTTTCGGGCATGAAGAGCCACAGGATCGCAAAGGCGGCAGCCGCCACGGAGGCCAGGAACAGAAACCCGGCTCGGTCACTGAAGTGGTGAACAATGGATCCGGCGATCGTTTGACTTAGAGCCGCGCCGATTCCCACGGCCGTCGCGATCGCACCCAGTGTAAGATTAAACCGCCCAGTGCCACGCGTCAGGTCGGCGATCACCAATACGGAAACGACGCCGAAAATGCCGGCACCGATGCCGTCGAGCAGCTGGATGCCGACCAGCAGGTAGAGGTTGTGGGTGAAGGTGTAAAGGACGCCGCGGATCGGCAGCACCCCGAATCCTATGAGCAGTAGGGGCTTTCTGCCCCATGAGCCGGCCGCGCGGCCCGCCCATGCCGCGAGCAGTGTGATCGTGAACTGCGTGGTCACGACACAGGCGGACATGAACATCATCGAGGTGCGACCCTTGCCTTTCGCCAGCATCTCGCCGAGCAGCGGAAGCATAGCTGCGTTGGCGAAGTGAAACATGACTGCGCAGCACAGGAAGATCATCAGCGGGTGATCCTCGATCAGGTCCAGGACACCTGCCGGAGTTCGATCGTCTTCGCCGTCCCTGGCTCCCCTGGCTAATTCGTAGTCGATCTCGCCGGGGCGGATGAGGAACAGCGACAGAATGGTCGGGACTGCGAGAACCGCGACAAAGAAAAAGACGCCGCGGTTCGAAATGAAATATCCGATCAAACCCATCATTACGGCGGCGACTACGTTGCCGGCCGAGTTGAATGCCTGGTTTCGTCCCTGGCGGAGATTGAACAGTCTATGCCCCACGATCCCAAGAGAGATGGCGGCGATGGCAGGCATGAAGAAACTGGACATTGCGCCGATAAGCACTTGCGCTGTCACGACCGGCCAGAACGAAGGAAAGAACGCAATGAAGAGAGCTCCGATAGCCAAAGCGGCCACTCCCGCCGCAATCAGCGCTCTTTTGGACTTGAGCCAGTCCACCAATGCGCCTGCTGGCGTTTGCGATGCGATGCCGGCGACTGAGCCAATCGTGAGCGCAAGGCCCACGCGCTGCTCGTTCCAGCCATAGCCGGCAAGATAGATCGCGAGGAACGGCCCCACGCCGCTTTGCACGTCGGCGAGCAGGAAGTTGAGCCAGTCGAGTCCGCGCAAGCTCCGGGAGGAGGGCCGCCTGCCCAGGTCCGAGTCGCGAGTAACGATAGTCGGCCTATCGTCCGCCTCGGACACTGTGCCGCTCGGCGGTCGTCGCGTCATTCGAGAAGCTCCTCAGGTTTGCCAGAGTTGCGCGCACCGAATGCGCGCCAACCGACGGCGATTGCCGCCGCCGATATTGCGATCGCCCAATCGGCGGGAGCAATCGGGCGGATCATCAGCAGCGTGGCCAGCGGCGGCATCAGCATGAATACCGGCAGACTGACGGCTACGGCAAAGATCACCAGCCAAAATCGCCGCTGCTGCGGCGCGCGAACCCGCCACCATCGACGCGTCCCGGCGTACTCCGCCCAGACGAGAAACAGGCTTCCCACCACCGCGACGACCATCGCGACGCTGCGGGCATAGTTCTCGCCATGGCGGAGCCGCAGTGCGAAGAGCGCAAGCGCCATCACCGTCAGCAGCGCGCCGGATAGAGCCGCACGGTAAGCGGCCGGTCGCTCGACAAGCGGCGATGCGGGCGGACGCGGCGGCCGTCGCATCACGTCATCGGCGGCAGGTTGGCCCTCGAAGGCGAGCGCGGAGACCGGATGCACGATCATCTCGAGCCAGACCAAATTCACCGGCAATAGCAGCAGCGGAAGGCCAAAGAGCGGGGCCAACAGCGTGAGCGACACCAGCATTACCTTGAAACCGACCAGATAAAGGAATGCGCGCTGAATGTTGTCGAGCAGAATGCGGCCTTCGCGAATCGTTGCGACCATCGCGGAGAAATCGTCCTCGAGCAGCACGATGTCCGCAGCCGCGCGTGCGACCTCCGTTCCGCGCCGGCCCATCGCCACGCCAATGTCCGCCCGGCGCAGCGCCGGCGCGTCGTTTATCCCGTCGCCGGTCATCGCGACGACTTCGCCCGCCCGCCTCAGGGCCTCGACGATCGCATATTTTTGTTCGGGGCGGATGCGCGCGAAGATGCTGCAGCGGCGAACCAGCGCTTCGAAGGCCGGCTGGTCAACGCTGTCGAGTTGCGCGCCGGTGACGATGCCGTCGTCGTTGTGCGCGATTCCGGCGGCGTCGGCGATCGCGTGCGCGGTGAGCGCATGGTCGCCGGTGATCAGCTTGAGTTCCACCCCAGCGCCCTGGCATTGCGCCACCGCGTCCGGAACCGCAGCTCTGAGAGGATCGCGAAACCCGAGCAGGCCGAACAGACGAAACCCGCGCTCGTCCGATGCGCGCACCCCGGTGAATCCGCCCGGCCCCGCATCGCGGCCGGCGACGGCGAGCACGCGCATTCCGCGCCCCGCCATCTCGGCATTGGCACTCTCGGCGCGAGCGAAATCCGCCTGCGCCAGATCGCAATGCTCGATTATCCCCTCGAGCGCGCCCTTCGCTACGATTCGCTGTGGGCTGCCGGCGCCTTCGCGGCTGCTCCAGACGTGCGACATGTGTTTGCCGACCGGGTCGAACGGGTAGTCGTGCACCAGACGCCATCGCGAGTGAAGCGCATCGACGTTGATCCCGTCCTCCGTGCAATGGGCTAGAATCTTTCTCTCCATCGTGTCGGCGGCTTGAGGCTCGCATGCGAGCGCGGCCGCCTCGAGCAGCGCTTCCTCCGACATCTCCGGCCCCAGCGGGAGATGCTCCTCAAGCACGAACTCGCCAGCCGTCAGAGTGCCGGTCTTGTCGAGACAGATGACGGTAGTTGAGCCGAGCGTCTCGACGCTGGCCAAGCGACGCACCAGGACTCCGTGCTGGCTCAGGCGATACGCTCCGATGCTCAGGAACATCGTCAGCACCAGCAGGAACTCTTCGCCAACGGCCGACATCGCGAGACTGACCGCATACAGAAAGGCTTTGCCCGCCGGCGCACCGCCGAGCATGCGCAAGACAAACAGCAGGGCCGAAACGGTAATCGCCACGCCGACCATCCAGCGCACCATCCGCCCGGTCTTGCGCTCAAGCGGCGTCGGACGCGGGCCGACCTCGGCGACCAGTCGCGCCAGATCGCCATAGCGGGTGCGCTCCCCGGTGGCAGTTACCTCGGCAAACCCGTGGCCTTCGAGCACGCGTGAACCCGCATACACGCGGCTGGCCTCGGGTGCATCGGCGATGGCTCCAGATATTTCGCATGGCTGCTTCGAAACGGGCTCTGATTCGCCAGTGAGCTGCGATTCGTCGAGCGCGAGATTGGAACCCGAACGCACAAGCGCATCGGCGTGAACGATGTCGCCCTCTTTCAGCAGCAGCAGATCACCGGGGACAAGGTCCGCAGTCGGAATCTCGGTCTGGACACCATTGCGAACCACTCGGGCACGCGGCGCGACGACGCCCGCAAGCTTCTTGAGCGCGGTGCGCGATCGCGCCTCAAGGATTACATCGACGGCAAGGACCGGAACGATCGCTGCGAACAGGACGTAAGCGTCGGTCCGCTCGCCCAGCGCGTAGTAAACCGCGCCGGCCGCGGCCAGCATTACTGCCATCGGGTCCGCAACGGTCCTGATCAATGCCAGGATTGCAGCGCCGCGCGATGCGCGCACCAAGCGGTTCGGCCCGTACTTCCTCAGGCGCCGCGCCGCCTCGTCGTGACTCAGGCCGCTGAGCGGGTCAGTGGCCGCGGCTCGCAGTTTTATCGCCCCTTTCAATGCAACCTGACCGTCCTTTCGAGCTCTCTTGGTATTGCAATCGGCCTGCCAACGAATTTAGCTGCGCAACGGCAGGCAGATGGCGCGATCGGACACACGTCAGCGCCGCGACGCTGACGGGGACAATCTCCAACGCGCTGCGCGCCCGGCTTTTGATGAAAAACTTTCGCCAGGTTGCCAATCTCCCGTGGCACGACAATCGCTAGTCATCAATCAATTGTATGTGTATTCCTATTCGCCAGCAGCGCAAATAAATGCCGCGTCATAGCGGCCGAGGCCGGAGCGTCATAGTCGTGCTGATCCAGGAACTGAGCAGGCAGGAGAGTCTGGACCTGCTGGCCCGTGCGCATCTGGGGAGACTGGCGTGCGCCCACAAATCGCAGCCCTACGTCGTGCCGTTCTATTTCGCCTACGACAATGAATATCTATACAGCTTCTCCACCGTCGGGCAAAAGATCGAGTGGATGCGCGCCAACCCGAAGGTCTGCGTCGAAGCAGACGAGGTGGTAAGTCCGCAGCAGTGGATGAGCGTCATCGTCTTCGGTCGCTACGAGGAACTGCCAAATATCCCCGAATGGCGCGGCGCTCGCGAACTCGCGCGCAAAAAACTGCTGGAACGCAACGCCATCTGGTGGGAGCCCGGGTACGCGAAAACGATACTGCACGATAGAGAACGCCCGCTGGCGGCGTTCTTCTACCGCATTCACGTCGAGCAGATCACCGGCCACCGCGCCACCCCTGAGCCTGCGACGCCGCATCGCGCAAGGCCGTCGATGACCGGCCCGATCGGCGGCGAATGGCTGCAAAAGATTCTGCGGCCGGTCCGCAAGCATCCTTAGGCGATCGTCCTGCGCCCTGGCGCGATGCGACCACATTGTCTCAACGGCGCCGCGGCGAGGCTGGGCCTGAGGCTGATCGCGGATGCCTGACGGGTTACTTCGCGCGCGGCTCGATTCGGCGCCGGTCAAGTCATGCCTGGCCGAGATGCCATATCTCGCGAGCGTATTCCGCAACTGCCCGGTCGCTCGAAAACGCGCCAATCCGCGCGAGATTGAGTATAGCCTTTCGCGTCCAGAGCTGGGGATGTTGATACTCAGTCGATACCTGCGACTGGATATCGATATATGCGCCGAAGTCGGCCATCAGGAAATAGTCATCGCGGTTGACCAGCGCGTCGCGAACCCACCTGAACAGTCCCTCCTCGCCGGGACAAAAGCGATCGGACGCCAACTCATCGAGCACCCGCTTGAGTCGCGGGTCAGCCTCGTAGTAGGCGCGCGGCCGATAGCCACCGTTCGACGCGAGTTCCTCGATCTGGCCGGAGGTCAGGCCAAAAATGAATATATTTTCCGCGCCGACGGCTTCGCGAATCTCGATATTGGCGCCATCGAGCGTCCCCACCGTCAGCGCACCATTCATCGCGAACTTCATGTTGCCGGTGCCGGATGCTTCGCGGCCGGCAGTGGAAATCTGTTCGGAAACGTCGGCGGCGGGGATGATTTTTTCCGCGAGCGAGACCCGGTAGTCCGGCAGGAAGGCAACCTTGATCAATTCGCGCGTCTTCGGATCGTTGTTGATCACTTGACTGAGGCTGTTGATCAACTTGATGATCATTTTCGCCGCCCAATAGCCGGGCGCCGCCTTGCCGGCGAGCAGGTAGGTGCGCGGCACCGGCGGTTCGACGCCGTCATCGACCAGCCGCAGGTACTGATGCACGATTCCCAGCGCCATCAGGAGTTGGCGTTTGTATTCGTGGATACGTTTGGCCTGTATGTCGAACATCGCGGCAGGATCGATGTCCACCTCGGCAAGCCGATTCACAATTCTGGCCAATCGCTCCTTGTTGGCGCGCTTGATTGCCCCGAAGCGGTGCTGAAACTCGGCGTCGTCGGCGAATTTCTCGACCGCGCTCAACTGCGCGAGGTCGGTCGCCCATCCCGCACCGATCGTCGCGTCGAGCAGGCTTGCAAGACCCGGATTCGCCATCGACAGCCATCGCCGTTGCGTGACGCCGTTGGTCTTGTTGCTGAACCGCTCGGGCCAGAGTTGATAAAAATCGGGCACCAGGCGGGTCTTGACCAGTTCGGTGTGCAACTTTGACACGCCGTTGACCGAATGGCTGCCGACGATCGCCAGATGCGCCATGCGGACATGTTTTTCGTAGCCATCCTGGACGATCGAAACGCGCTTGAGGCGTTCGGGATCGTCGCGCCAAACCAACTCCGCGCCCGCCAGGAAGCGCCGATTGATCTCGTAAATGATCTGCAGATGGCGCGGCACGACTCGTTCAAGCAGGCTCACCGGCCATCGCTCCAGCGCTTCAGGCAGAAGAGTGTGATTAGTATATGCGACCGTGTCGCGCGTAATCTCCCACGCCACCGCCCACTCGAGATTGTAGTCGTCGATGAAAACGCGCATCAACTCCGCAATAGTCAATGCGGGATGAGTGTCATTGAGCTGAATAGCCACTTGCGACGGGAAAGCACTGAAGTCTTCACCACGAGCGACGAATACCCGCACTATATCGTGCACCGCGCAGGCCACAAAGAAGTATTCCTGCAATAGCCTGAGCTCGCGGCCCGCAGCCACCGCGTCGGACGGGTACAGCACCTTCGAGATGGTCTCGGAAAGCATCTTCTGCTCGACGGCTTTCATGTAATCGCCGGCGTTGAAGATCTGCATGTCGAATTCATCGGACGCGCCGGCTGAATACAGGCGGACAAAGTTCACCGTGCGCCCGCCGAATCCCGCGATCGGCAGATCGGACGGCACCCCGACCAACTCGCGCCGATCCACCCAGGCCGGATTGTATTCGCCGTTGCGATCGATGCGGTGCTCGATTCGCCCGTAAACCGGAATCCGGCATGACTGCTCCGGGCGCGCCACCAGCCACGGCGAGGTTTCGCGCTGCCATGCGTCGGGTCGCTCGACCTGGTAACCGCCGCGAATTTCCTGGCGGAACAGCCCGTACTCGTAGTTGATGCCATACGCGTAGCCGGGCAGATCGAGCGTCGCCAACGAATCGAGAAAACATGCAGCCAGCCGGCCCAGGCCGCCGTTGCCCAGCGCCGCGTCGGGCTCCTCATCGAACAGGACCTGCAGGTCGATTCCGTTTTCGGCCAGAAAATCGCGGCAGGTGTCGATGATGCCGAGGTTGTAGAGATTGTTTTCCAGCGAGCGGCCGATCAGAAATTCGAGCGACAGATAGTAGAGCTTCTTGGAATTGTTGCGATCGAAACGCAAGCGCGTCGCCAGCATTTTTTCGACCAGCATGTCGCGAACCACCAGCGCCGTCGCGCGATACCAGTCATGCTTGGACAACTCGCCCCGCCGCTTGGCCAGCGAGAAACGGATGTGATGATCGACCAGCTTGTTGAACAGGTTGCGATTAACTTCAGAAAGAGGAGGAACAGCCATTCTTGCGTCGGTCCTTCGAGGATTCTCGGAGCAGCCTCCTTACCAATCAGGTTTGCAGACTTGTCGCCAACCGGATGATGCAGCCCCAATCAGCAACCAAGCTACATAATGCCGATTCGCGGCGCGGTTCTCCAGAAGGTCATCGACAATGAAGCGAACCGGCGCTCGACGCTTGCGGCTACGCGGTCACACGATCGAGGAATGCGCGCACAGCGGCGTTGAACGCGGCGGGCCGATCGATATTGGCGGCGTGACCCGCTTGCTCGAGGATCACTTTTTCCGCGCCGGGAATCTTTGCTGACATGTAATCGGCCGACGGCCGGAACTGCTTGTCGTTTTCGCCGACCAGCACCAGCGTCGGCAGCGTGATTGCCGGGAGCGATTCGATCACGCGGGCGTCCTTCTGCGCCAGCATCCCGCGCGCCGCATGCGCCAGCCCTTGCGCGCTGCGATGGCGGGCAACGCTCACTTCGGCGCTGGCGCCGGCGGCGGCGAGTCCTTTTTTCTCGTACGCCACCGCCATGCTTTCCGCGAGCCGGTTCCATCCCTCGCGCCCGTCGTCTTTCTTGTAGCCTGGCCCGGTGTCGAACAGCATCAGCGCTGTCGTGCGCGCGGGACGGGCCAGATGAAACGCCAGCGACATGAAGCCGCCCAGCGACAAGCCGGCGATGACGGCGCGACTCGCGCCGCAAGCGTCGAGCACCGCGGCCATATCGGCGATGGTGGCTTCGTGCGAATAGAGCGCCGGATCGTCGGGCGAATCGGAGCGGTCGTGGCCGCGCATATCCCAGGCGATCAGGTGGTAGCGGTCCGACAGCGCATCCATCTGGCCCTGCCACATGCGCGCGCTGGCGCTGTAGCCGTGCGAGAGCAGAACGGCGGGCCCGGCGCCGCGTTGTTCGTAGTAGATGCGCACGCCATCGCGATCGAGATAAGCCATAGTCAGTTCATCCTCGTGGTGTGGCGATAGCGGGAGCATCGCGGTGGATGCCCCCGCCTTTTTTTCAACCGATGAAAAATCGCGAGACGAGTTCCTAGCGGCTGCCGCGCTGCATCGCAGCCAGCGCTTCGGCCATCTCGGCGAGGCCCTTCTTTACCGACGGGCGGGACTGGACGCGGGTCCACCATGCCGCGAGTTTCGGATGTCCGTCCAGCGGTATGACGCCGAAGACAGGCATCAGGTTGGTCACGAAAAACATCGTGGGCGCGAGCGCACAATCGGCGAGCGTGAAGTCGGCGCCGCAGGCGAAGCCGCCCTCGGCGAGCATCTTTTCGAGCTGGTCGAGGCGGTTCTTGAAGTCGGTCACCTTCTCGCCGACGAGCTTTTCGTCGCGAGTTTTCGGATTCATCTGGTCAAACAGCGCGCGCAGGGGAGGTTCGAGGTAGAGGTCGTGGAATCGGGTCAGGATTCGCACTTTGGCGCGGCCCTCGGGGCTCTTGGGAAGCAGCGGCGGAGTCGGGTACTTGTCCTCGAGATACTCGTTGATAACCTCGGACTCGGGGATGAGCAGGCCGTCGGCGTCGAGCGCCGGGGTTTTACCGAGCGGATTGACCTTCGCGTATTCCGCGGAGTGGAGATCGCCGCCGGGGATCGGCGCCATCTCGATCTTGAGTCCCTTTTCGTAGATGACGAGCCGGCACTTGGTGGCGAAGTTGGAGAGATTCATGTTGTAGAGCTTCATCGTCGTCGATTCCTCGCGGGCTTGAATTTCAAACTCGCTTATCGCAGACGACCGCGCGCCGCGCAAGCCGCGGCGGCCATGCCCCAGACTGCGACACCCAAGTGACGATTCCGCAACTTTCGGCTCCCCGTCCCGAGCGCTTCTTCAAGCTTGCCCGAAGTCCGGCGGATGGCCCAGTGGTTGCTTAGCCAGTTGCGCAGTTCTAAAAGGGGGAAACCATGAAGACAGCAATAAGGAAGATGAGCGCTGGTTGTAAGTCTCTAATCGCTCAGCGGCGCCCCGGAAGCGAACGACGGGCGACGGCGCTACTGGCTGCGTTTATCGCCGCCGCTGCGCTTGGTACAACACCCTGCAGTCCGGGTTTCACAGCCGAGGCGCAGGCAGCGCCGCCGCCCGCGACGGTGGTCGACAACACGCGGGTCTCCGATCCCATTACCGGCTTTGCCATTAACGACGATTTCACGCGAGTGTTGTTCACCAACAAACCCGCCCCGGTAACCAACATCGGAAGGACGGACAAAGTCTACCAGGGCAAACTCGTTCAGGCTCGCGCATTCATGAGCGCAACCAAACTCTACCAGCCGGCACTGCCGGCGATAGACGACGCGCATTTTGTGGGCAGCGATGATCCCGGTTCCAGCACTTACGATCTGGTGGCAATGCGCTGCAAACCCTCGGACCCCAGCCAGGTGCAGCCGAGAATGGCCAGCTGGCCGAATGTATTCGCGATGGCAACTTCGGATCTGGCGGACTTGATGGGATACACGCCCGCCGACTGCCCCACGCCCGATCTCGACTCAACCTATCCGGTTGACCAACGGGTGTACTGTGCTTCTCAGGGTTTTTCCGACCAGGAAAACACACAGGTCCCATTGGTGTTGCAAAACGCTGTCGATACCGGCGCCACCATCTTTCAATTTACCGGCACTCCCTTCCTGCCCACTACCAGCACCACGGGGGCCAACGTTCTCTATGATCTGTACGGGATCGGGCCAGCCTTTTCCGGCCTGGGCTACTCAGTCGAAGACAGTTACCTCGTAAGCAAAGGAGGAAACGTTCCCCTCACCGCCGCCCAAGCGCTCGAACAGTCCGTGGTCACCGAATATATGGTGATGAACGTGCCGCTAAAAGATGCCAACTGCCGATGTGTCCGAGTGACCCCCTACCCTAACCGGGATATTAGTCTGCTACATTGGGACCGCCTATGGACCAAGGGCAAGCTTGATCCGACCGATGGCCACTGCGTCGTGCGCGCACGCCTGCCCTGAACCAGGTACATGCCCGACGGATGGTGAGATGCGCCTTCACCATCCGTCCCGCCCTACGGCTCGCTGATCGAAATTGCGGCTCCGCTGAAAGAGCAGCGGGCAAAAAACCATCTTGCGGCGGGAGGGCGTCCAGCGTATGTCAAAGTGTCGATTGGAGATTCAAAACGGATGAAGAACACCGAGCAGGCGAACGAGCGGCTCGAACGCTGTGGGTTTACTGCTGAACTTGTTTTCGGATTGGCCGCTCTCTGCGCATTCACGCTGGGCCCGGCAGCGATCGCGTCGGCCAAGACGGCGTCATACCAGGAACCATTTGCTATTACTCGAAGCGGAGTGGTGCTTGGCGCAACGGTTGATGGCGTCGACGAATTTCTCGGCATCCCGTACGCCAAGCCTCCCGCGGGGTCTCTGCGCTGGCTGCCGCCCAAGGCTTTCGGGAAATTTACGGGAGGAACTTTCGACGCGACTCAATTCGGTAGTGAGTGCACGCAGCCTGGACCGACCGGCAGCGAGGACTGCCTGTTCCTGAATGTTTACACGCCGGCCGGCTCCGAACCCCGCAACGCGGTGGAACAAGCCGGCGGCGAGACGGCCGCCGTAAGCAAGAAATCAAGCGCACTGCCCGTGATGGTTTGGATTCATGGGGGAGGACTTACGACCGGCGGCGGCGACCTTTACGACCCGACGCCGCTCGTGAACCAAGCAGTGATCGTGGTCACGATCAACTACCGCCTGGGTGTGTTGGGATTCCTTGCCCAGTCCGGGCTGGACGCCGAACACCATGAAAGTGGCAACTATGGGTTGATGGATCAGCAATTCGCGCTCAAGTGGGTTCGGGAGAACATCAAGGCCTTTGGCGGCGACCCGAAAGCAGTAACCATATTCGGCGAGTCGGCGGGCGGGCAGAGCATTTATTGCAATCTTGCGTCTCCGACCGCGAAACATCTCTTCCGCGGCGCGATAGCTGAGAGCGGATCGTATACAGAATTCCAGGACTACTTTACTGCTATCATGCCGATAAAGACTGCAGAGACAACCAATGGCTTTGCTCCGTCAGGCGACTCCGTCGCGATAAGTGTCGGATGCTCCAGCCAGACGGCTGCTTGCCTGCGGGCAGTGCCGGCCGCCACGTTGGTCGCAGCAGAGGCAGGCGTATTGTATCCCTTCGTGGATGGAAAAGTGCTTGCTCAGACGCCGACGGCGGCGTTCACCAGCGGCAAGTTCAATAAAGTGCCGGTGATTGCGGGCACCAATCATGATGAATACAGGTACTTCGTCGCTGGTGAGTACGACTTAGCGGGGAATCCTATACTGACCTACAGCGAATACGCGGCTGCGGTCGCTGCGCTGTGGACAACGGAATTGGAATCGTACGTATTGGGACTCTATCCCTATGCCAGTTACCCTAGCGGCGATCTGGCATTGGCCGCCTCGGGTACCGATGGAGTCTTCAGCTGTCCAGCGCGCAATGCGGATCGGCTATTGTCGAAATTCGTGACGACCTATGCATACGAGTTCAATGACGAGCACGCGCCTCCGGGTACTGTAGCGGGGGTAACCTTTCCGCTGGGTGCCTTTCACGCTGCTGAGATTCAATACCTAATGCTTGTAACAGGGGCGGTTTTCCCGTTTACGACCGACCAGCAGGCGCTCTCCGACGCGATGATCGGCTACTGGACCCAGTTCGCGAAGACACTAAACCCAAACTCGGGTGGTGAGCCAACGTGGCCGAATTACAGCGCGGCAACCGATGAGTTCCAATCGTTGGTCCCGCCGACGCCGATGGTCGAGTCAGATTTTAACGCCTTTCACCAGTGTGATTCGTTCTGGAACGGTTTCTGAGCCAACCTAACCCCTAAGCCCTTCGACCATGCTCAGGGTAACCTCCGGCGAAGGGGCCTGTTACAACAGCTAGCGGCCGCCTTCTTCCTGCTTGATTACGAAGATCAGCGACTCGGCGAAATCGTCGGGATGCTCCAGTTGAGGGTAGGCGCCGGAGGTCTTGAAGACTACCGTGGCCGAACCGGGCATCGCGGCGTGCAGCGCCTCGCCTTCGGCGGCTGAGAAGAACGGATTTTTCGCGCCCCAGATTATGATCGTGAGCGTGTTGAAGACCTGGCCTAGTTTGGAGCGGATGTGCGCCTCGTCGCGGGGCACGGAATTGATCATGTCGGTCTCGGCCTGAAGGTCGCTGCTGAGTTCAACCATCATGCGCTGGTAAATGAATTCGGGCATCGGGGGCAAATCGAAGAAGCTCGCCTCGACCTGCGCGCGGATCGCCTCGACCGTCGTCGGCAGCATCCCCTTGCGAAGCTTTTCGGCGCCGCGCGCACCCACCAGGCCGCCCGACACCAGGACCATCCGTTCGACTTTGTCCGGGTGCTCGACGGCGTAGTAGAGCGCGACGTCGGCGCCGAGATCGTTGCCGACCAGGTTGACGTGATCGAGCTTCATCTCGTCGATCATCTGCGCGACCGCCCCGGCCTGGTACGCGATCGAATAATTGACCTGCTTGTGATCGGATGAGGCGAAGCCGGGCAGGTTGGGCGCGATCACTTTGTAGTGCGCGTCGGCAACCGGCGGCATGATCCCGCGCCACACGAGCGCGGCGTTCGGACCGAGCCCGTGAATCATCACGACCGGCTCCATTTCCGAATAGCCGCCGGTGATGAGGTAAGTGATGAGGCCGTCCTTGAGCGCAAGATCGTTCTGCGTCACCCCAGACCATCCCAGGCGCGAGATCTGAATCCAGCGCAGGACATCGATGGGCCGCAGGTACATCGCAGCCGCGAAAATTCCGAGAGAAATGGCGGCGAGCGGGCCCGCGATATTGATCCAGGTATGGCGGCGGACTTGCGGAGTGAGATTCTCGGCGCGAATGTCGGCTTCGGTCGGCGTGCGGGCTGGTTGCGATTTGATTGGCTCAGCCACTGCGTTCGATCGGTCGGCGCTATTTCTTCGGCGGCGGCACTATCGCCCCCGCCGCGGGCGGCGCGGCCGCTGGCGCCACGGCCGATGACGTGACGCCGTCGGAGGTCGCGGATGCGGCGGCGGACGCGCCGGG